>NZ_CP113920.1:2100000-2387641 GCF_029395535.1 Bifidobacterium sp. ESL0732
GCGGCGAGCTTCTCGTCGAAGTCGACGCCGAGGCCCGGCTTGTTGCCCGGATGCAGGTAGCCATCCTTGAACGTATACGAAGTATGGAACACCTCGAGCGTCTCGTCGCTGTGCCTCATATACTCCTGGATGCCGAAGTTCGGAATCGCCAGGTCAAGGTGCAGGTTCGCGGCCATGCCCACGGGCGAGACGTCGGTGGGGCCGTGGAAGCCGGACTTGACGCCGAAGAGCTCGGCGAAAGCCATGAGCTTCTTCATGTGGGTGAGGCCGCCCGTGTGGGTGACGGCCGAGCGCACGTAGTCGATCAACTGCTCCTCGATCAGAGTGATGTAGTCAGTCCAGGAGTTGATGATCTCGCCGATGGCGATCGGGGTGGTGGTGTGCTCGCGCACCAGGCGCAGGAACTGCTGATTGTCCTCGGCAGGCGTGGTGTCCTCCATCCAGAAGAGGTCATAGGGCTCGAGGGCCTTGCCGAAGCGGGCGGCCTCAATCGGGCGCAGGCGGTGGTGAGAATCGTGCAATAGGATCAGGTCCTTGCCATACTTGTTGCGCACTTCCTCGAAGACACCGGGGATGGTGTTGAGGTAGGTGCGAGCATCCCAGACTTCCTCGACCGGAACGCTGGTACGACGGGCGGGCTCGTAATCGTAGCGTACGCCCTTCTCGCCCTCGCCGGCCTGTGCGTTGGCCGAAGCCGCCACGCCGTAAGTTGAAGGGATGCCAGGAAGCGCGTACTGGATACGCGTGGCCTTGAAGCCCATGTCTCGATACATATCAATCGAATCGAACAGGCTCGGCAGATCGGTGCCGGAGGCGTGCGCGTAGGTCAGGATGCCTTTGCGTGACGCACCGCCCAGCAGGTCGTAGACCGGAACGCCGAGCTTCTTGCCCTTGATGTCCCAGAGAGCCACGTCGACGGCGGAGATGGCAGCCATCGTCACGGGCCCGCGCTTCCAATAGGCACCCTTGTAGAGGTACTGCCACATGTCCTCGATGTTGTCCTCGTTCTTGCCGATGAGGGCAGGAGCGATAGTCTTCAAGTATTCGGCGGCAACGAGTTCACGCCCGTTGAGCGTGGCATCGCCGAGACCCACAATCCCGTCTGTTGTCGTGAGCTTGAGGACGACGAAATTACGCCCCGGGCTCGTGACAAATACCTCGGCCTTTTCAATAGCCATATCGATTCCTTTCTATTGCACAACTTGCGGCATCCGTAGCCGTACGCTGCTATTTACTTCCCATTTAAATTCCGATAACCACCGTTTGCACCGACATCGGATATTGGCCAAGCGGTTATAAGCCAAATCCCGTTGAATCACGACACTAGATGTGCCGCAACAGCCACGCTCACCTCGTCCATCTGACTGACCACTTCGTCTACGAAGGCGGAAGAGCCGCCGAGACTGCGATCAAGATAAGAGACCACATATTTCACAGCCGCGCGGTCAATGCTTCCATCGGACGTTTTGCACGCTCTCGCGCACGAGACGACCTTGTCTTTGTTGACATCGGCGAGCCGATCGCTATAGCGAATCAGGAACAGTATCCACGCTGCAATCGCGCGGGCTGCAGGGACGACAGACTTTCCGTCTTTCAGCGCTTTTTTGGCGGCGGGAACGATACGGACAGGCAGCTTCTCGCTTCCATCGGAGGCAATCTGCATCAACAAATGACGGATGTTCGGGTTCTCGAAACGTTCGAGCAATTGCTTGCGATATTCGGCGGTGGGCACGCTGATATATTGTCCGGCCAAATCCCACCATTCGTTGATCCAGGAACGCAGAGTCGGATCCGCGACGGCATCGGCGACTGTCTCATAGCCAAACAGCGAGCCGCAATAGGCCAAGGTCGAATGAGAACCGTTGAGCATCCACAGCTTGCGTTCCTCATACGGCGTGACGTCGTCGGTAATCACGGCACCGGCTTCGTCCCAGGCCGGACGTCCCGACGGGAAGTCGCCGGCAATCACCCATTCGTGGAACGGTTCGGTACGCACCGGTGCCGCATCATGCCAATCCTTGACACGTTTGACAAGTTCGATATCACCTTGTGTCGTGGCCGGTGTAATACGGTCAACCATCGACGTCGCCCACGCGACATTGAGACGTGTCCAATCCAGCAAGGACGGATCGACTTCGGCGATGGCCTGCTCGACCACTTTGCGGAAGGCGGCGCCGTTGCCCGCAAGATTGTCGCAGGGCAGCACGGTGATCGGACCCGCCCCCGCGCTTCTGCGGGCCATGAAACCCGCAACCATACGCACAGGGACGGTTTTGAGGCCGTCTGCTTGCGGGTCCGCTTTCAGAGCCTGCAAGTCGGAGGCAACGTCAGCATTGACAACATCCAAGTCGCCGTTCTGGTTGCGCATATAGCCAGCCTCGGTGACCGTCGAGGTGACGATGGAGATATTGCGGTTGGCGAAGCGAGCACGCAGCGCCGCTGTGTCCGAACCGCTATGCATAGAGGAAATCGATGAAATGACCTCGAATTGGTCACCAACCCTCCCGGAAGTAATCAGGGTATATACGCAATCCTGAGACTCCAACAAATCGGACATCCGCGGCCCACGACCGGTGAAACCGGCAATTCCCCAATTTGAGGCATCAGGTGCGTGTTGCGTATACCAAGCCTGATGTGCACGGGTGAAATTACCTATCCCCAAATGGATAATTTTCTCAGGCGCCGCTGGGCGACCGTTCTTTTCACGGCTGATTTGAGGAATTGAAACGCTATCTGTTGACATTACTGCCCCTCTCCTTGATTGCGGTCATATCCTACGTTATTTTTTAGTCTTTTCGACTTACTTGCCTTGCTCGGCGTCTTCGATCTTGAACACACGCTTTGGCTGGGTGGAGACCTGAGCACGCATGATTGCAAGAGCCTCGTCCATCGAAATACGGCGGTCACAGACCAAAGAGGAAACAAAGTTCGCGGTGACTCTCCGGTTCATGTCGTGACGGGAGGGAATCGAGCAGATGGCACGGGTATCGTCGATGAATCCGGAAAGCTTGGCGAATCCGGCATAGGGGACGACAGCGTGGAAATAACGCGAAATCGAATCCGGAGCGTCAATGAACCACCAGGGGGCACCGATATAGAAAGACGGGTAGAAGCCGGCGAGCGGCGCCAGTTCACGGGAATAGACAGTTTCGTCGTCAGTAAAAGCAACGAAATGGAAATCGGAATTGTCGCCGTACTCATTGAGCAGCGGGCGCAACGCCTCGACGAACTCGGCACGAGCCGGGATATCGCCACCGACATCGGCACCATAGTTGGCGAAAGCCGCGGCGTCATAATTACGGGCGATGGCGGGATGCACCGTCATCACCAAACCGTCTTCCTGCGCAAGCCTGGCCTGGTCGTTGAACAGATGGGCACGCAAGCGAACAGCATCGCCGGCACCGATACTTCCTGCGTAGGCCTCGGTGAACAGCATCCGCACTTCGCCGTCCGAAAGCCGTTCCGAATTGAGATCGGCGTGGGAATGATCGCTCAAAACCGCTCCGTGGTCTTTGAAGTAGCGCCTTCTGCGACGCATCGCTTCAGTGAAACCGACGTATGTGGAAGCGTCAACATCGGCGCTGGCACCTAAGGCACGAACCAGTTGTGGCCAATCGGCGCGGGACGGCTCAAGGTACTTGTCCGGACGGAATGCCGGGGCGACAAACGGCTTGAATTGGGGGTCTGCATTGACCTGATCGTGCAGCTTCAGATCATCGACCGGATCGTCGGTGGTCGAGACGAATTCCATATTGAAGCGATTCGAGAGCGAACGCGTGCTGAATTCCGGAGCCTTGAGCATTTCGTTGAGCTCGTCGTAAATCGCGCCGGCGGAATCGGGACCGAATTTTTCCTTGATGCCAAAGACACGAACCAACGAATCCTCAAACCAATAACGCATCGGTGTACCGGCGAAAGCGAACCAATACTTGCCGAAAAGCAAGAACGCGTCGCGTGCCTGAGCTTCGGTAAAATCGGTCTGGCCGACTCCCAACGCACTCAGAGGAACGCCCTGCCCGTGCAAAATCCTCGTCACGTAGTGATCAGGCGTAATGAACAAATCGGTAGGATTGGCAAAATGCTTGTCTTGGGCAAACCACTCGACCGGAATGTGGCCGTGAGGCGAAACAATGGGAAGGTCCTTCACCGATTCGTAAAGTTCCCGTGCCACGCGCAACGGCAGACCCTCCGCGGGCAACAGGCGATCGGGAGATAAAGCAGGTTCAGATATATCCGTCTGGCCAACCATGGCACCATCCTCACAATCCGCGATAAACCATTGATCCACCGCGATCTCAAAACCCCTATTTGTTTTTTCAGTGTACGTGAGGCATCTTGATGTTGTATTCTGTTGCCATAACTTGCCAAAGACTCACTGAACTTGCATCACAAAGGAGCGTGGTGGAAATGACAACAGAGAATGCACACCAATCCGGCCCGGTCTCCGAAGAAGCAGACAAACCCGGAAAAATCACCATCAGGGATGTCGCCAAGGCCGCAGGCGTGGCTCCATCAACGGTTTCAAGGGCTTTTGCACGACCAGGACGTGTCAACGAGGCCACGGCCCAACGAATTTACGACATCGCCGACAAAATAGGATATCGCGCCACCGCCATCAGGGCGCATACCAACGACGACCATCTCAACGGCATGCTCGGCATTGTAGTAGCGGACCTCAGTAACCCGGTTTTCGCCGAGTACACGCGCGCGGCCCAGCACGAATGCCTTTCCAACGGTTTCGGCCTTTTGGTGCTCGATTCCGAGGAAAACGCAGTCATCGAGCGAACCTCCATCCATACCGCCATCCAACATATCGACGGCCTCATCCTCTCTTCCTCGCGCCTCTCCGACGCCGGCATACGCAAGCTCGCCCAGACCAAACCGCTGGTTACGATGAACCGCTCGATCCGCGGCATACAGTCGATCATCGGCGATGTGCAGACCGGGCTGAGCGAAGCCGTCGAGTATCTGACAACCCTAGGCCACCGGAATTTCACCTACCTAAGCGGGCCGGAATCCTCGTGGCAGGACGGTGTGCGCTGGCGCACGCTTTCGTCAATCTGCCAGCGCCAGCACCTGAAACTGCGCCGCGTGCCCTCCAATGCGCCGACGTTCAGCGGCGGTTTCCGGACCGGCGAGGGGTTTCTGAACAACCCGACCAGCGCCGTCATAGCCTACAACGACATCATGGCCATCGGCTTCATCGCGGCACTGCATTCCCGGAATATCAACGTTCCGGGAGAAGTTTCCGTCGTCGGCATCGATGACGTGCAATTCAGTTCGCTGGTTTCTCCCGCGCTTTCGACCGTCCGTCTGCCTCGAAAGGAACTGGGAACGAAGGCCGTGAACGAGGTGCTGGATCTCATCCACCACACCAAACCGGTCAACGACAGAAAACCGATTATGCTGCAATCTTCGTACGTCGTGAGAGCCAGTACCGGCAAGGCCAACCCCTCGCTGATATCAGCAATCCGCATCTGATAACGAGACATGGCGATGCCGTGGGAAACGGGAATAGCGACGAATATTGACCGATATCGATAAATGTTGCCAGATTTTGTCATGAAATTTCAAAATAAATCCGGGCTTCAATCGTCGGCGCACGGTGCTTATCGTTGACGACTTTCCTGGTCCTTGCGAAATATCAATCGTGCAATAGACCATATTTTTTATAGAGTGTGTCAATAGGATTTCGGAAAGAAACAGAGAAGCCCGATGGAAACAAAACCTTTCAACGAAAATGTCGCCACCAACCCACTGCGTACGAAAGAGGATTGCGAACAAGCGCTGGTCGATATCCTTGCGCCTGCCATGCGTCTGGTGGAAAGCGGCGGACGATACGGCCGATTCCGTATGAGCGACAGCGGGGCCGTCTATAGCCAGGACCGCACCTCAATCGAGGGGTTCTGCCGCTTGCTTTGGGGACTCGGACCGCTTTTTGCCAACCGAAGCAACATTCGTCGTTTCCCGCGCTGGTGGCAGCTTTCATGCGCTGGCATCGTGCACGGCACCACGCCCGGCGACCCCGATTTCTGGGGCAACCCGCTGGATGATTATGACCAGCTTTTTGTGGAAATGGGCGCGATTACGGCATTCCTTTTCGAAACACGGCAGGATTTTTGGGATCATTTGAGCGATACACAACAGAGCAATATCCTCATCTGGCTCGACCAGATCAACGCTCATGAACTGCCAAAAACGAACTGGCTTTGGTTCCGGCAGATGGTCAACACCTGGTTCGTGCACACCGGGCACCCCGAGTACGACGCCTTGGTACAGGCCGATTTCGACGTTACCGCTTCGCATTATCTCGGCCACGGATGGTCGTATGACGGCTATAAAAATCAGATCGACAACTATATTCCGTTCGCCTATCAGTTCTTTACTCTGATGAACGCCGGGCTCGCGGAGCGTGACGATCGCGCTCGTCACGGTGCCGATTCCTTAAAAGCCGCTAATATCGATTCTTCGACAACAAATGTCAGCGTTCCTTCTGAAACCGCCGAAGCGAAACGCTATACGCTGCTCAAACAACGCGCGACCGCTTTCGTGCCGAGCTATGCCAACTGGTTCGCCGCAGACGGCGCTTGCCTGCCGTTCGGACGCAGCCTCGACTACCGGTTCGCGCAGGCGGCGTTCTGGAGTGCGGCGGCCTTTGCCGGCATCGACTTTCCGGCCGGCTGGACGCTTGGGGACGTGAAGCATCTGTTGCTGAATAACTTGCGCTGGTGGTTCCGCCAGAATATCTTCCAGTCCGACGGACTGATTCCCATAGGTTACGCCTACCCGAACATGAACATGGCCGAAGGCTATAACGGACCGGCTTCCGCTTACTGGGCGCTCAAAACCTTCATTTTCCTGTGCATTCCGGATTCCGACGTCTTCTGGACCACCCGCGAAAGCGACGATTTCAAATTCGAGCCGCTAAAACTGCAGCCCGAACCGCGCATGTTGGTGGCGCACAGCCGTACAGGCTTGGAAGTGCAGGCGTTCACTGCCGGGCAGCACGCGCCAGAACACAATCACACCGACGCGAAATACGAGAAATACGTCTATTCGACCACCTTCGGCTTCTCAACACCGAAAGCCGCGACCGTGCTCAAGCAAATGGCCTGCGACAACACCTTGGCGGTTTCCGAATCCCAATATCACTGGCGCACGGCCTTCGGCTACGCCGATTATGCGGTGCACAGCGATTACGTTTACTCACGCTGGGAACCGTGGGACGACGTTACGATCCGCAATTTCATCGTGCCCCTGATGCCGTGGCACATTCGCGTCCACGTCATCGACTCCGCGCGCGCTTTGCACCTGGCGGAAGGCGGATTCACCATGCCGGACTTCGGGCAGGAATTGACCGGGCCCAATATCAACGCGATTGGCGGGGTTGCGGGGGCATCGGCCCAGCACGCCGCCGATGGCTCCTTTGCTTCGGGTTGGGATTGCTTGGACGGAAACGTTGCTACGAATGATGAAGATTTATCAAATTCGGTGGAAGCAGGCGGAAACAATCAAAACGTCGGCGAGACCGCAGGAAATCGCGATACAAACGAAGACGTAGTGACGCTGGGAGTTCCGCGACAATCGCTGTTTTACCGCACCGAAGTCGGGCTCACGGGGCTGATCGGAGCGGAAGGCTTTGCACTGGAACTCTCTACGCCGGAACCAAACACGAACCTGCTCTATCCCAAAACCAGAATACCAATGCAGATGCGCACCATCGACCCCGGCCACTACGTCTTCGTTTCCGCCTACCTCGGCGACCGCGAGCTGGAAAGCGTGAACGACGACGGTTCGATAGCTCTGCCCAGCGCCACCCTGATCGGCACCGAACTGCACATCAATTATCGCGGCGAGACGCACACGGTGAATCTGGCGGAACTAACGAAGCCTTCAGAATCAACGAAACAAGCCAAATAACACCATCACCATCGAAGCGGATAAAAGCAGTAGTAACCGATAAATCCTATTTCAACGCTTTGCCGGCCGACCCCAACTCGACGCAGGCTTCGACCACGCGTTTGGCCATCGCGTCTTCAGCCGTGCGTCCCCATGAACGCGGGTCGTAGTAACGCTTCTCGCCCACCTCGCCGTCGACTTTGAGCACGGAATCGTAGTGCTCGAACATGTGGCCGGCGACAGCGCGGGTAAAGGCGTACTGGGTGTCGGTGTCGATGTTCATTTTGATCACGCCGTAATGGACCGCGGCCGTAATATCACCTTTCGATGAACCTGAGCCGCCGTGGAAAACAAGCATAAATGGCTTATTGTCATGCAAATCGGCTTCCGTATAGCGGCTTCCCAGGTTGCCCGCCTTTGCTGCAGAAGCCACCTCGCGCTGGATTTCGCCAAGCAATTCCGGGCGCAGCCTCACCACTCCAGGCTTGTAAGCGCCGTGAACATTGCCGAACGTAAACGCAGCCATATAGGCGCCGCGCTCCCCCAGCCCGAGCCGACGTGCGACGGTGACACCTTCGTCTGGCGTGGAATAGAGCTTTTCGTCGATATCCGCGCGATGCCCGTCCTCTTCGCCGCCGACCGCACCGATTTCGATTTCCAAGACGGTATGGGCTTTGGCCGACAAATCCAGCAACTCTTCGGCGACGTCGAGGTTTTTCTCCAACGGTACCGTCGACCCGTCCCACATATGGGACTGAAACATCGGCTCATGGCCGTGCTTCACTTCCTCTACTTCGCGTGCGAGCAGCGGCCGCACCCAGCCATCGAGATACGGCTTGGCGCAATGGTCGGTATGTAAGGCAATGGAAATATTCGGATATTTTGCGGCCACCTCATGCGCAAACGCTGCAAACGCCAGCGAACCGGTGACACGATCGTTCACGCTTTGCCCGGAAAAATAAGACGCGCCGCCCACCGAAACCTGAATGATGCCATCGGATTCGGCCTCGGCAAACCCCTGCAGCGCGGCGTTGAGCGTCTGGGTACTGGTCACGTTGATCGCAGGATACGCGTAGCCGTTATGCCGCGCGGATTCCAGCATTTCACGATATCGTTCAGGGGTTGCAATGGTCATGGTTCCATTATTGCCGCGAGCCTCGCCATTGATTCCGTCACTGGCACTTTGCCGATAACGGAATCAAAAATACTATGATATAGTAGTCAAGCGTTCAGCGTTGGAGCGGAAACGAAATCCGACGATGTACGACTTTGGGGGATTAACTCAATGGTAGAGCCCGCCGCAAGGCGGAGATGCACGGTTCGATTCCTGCCTCCTCCACTTTCTTCTGTTGAACATGTCGCCGTTTTCATCCCATTATTTCAAGCAAACTAAGCGCCAAGAAGACTTCCGAATTAAATGTCAGAATGTGGGCTTTTTCGCGTTTTAAATTGATTCAAAAACTGTGCCCTTTTTGTGCCCTTTCAGAATTTTAGGGAGAATACCCACGCGTTGAAAATCCTTTATTTGCAACAGTTTTCATGAATCAAAGAAAAGAGCGGATGACGGGAGTCGAACCCGCCTCTGAAGCTTGGGAAGCTTCCATTCTACCGATGAACTACATCCGCAGCGACGCACGCACATTGACGCGCACACAAATAGTGAGTTTAGCACAGGGCTACGAAACAATGCGTTAGGTAACCGAAAGGGAAAGATGCCTAATCGATGCATCAACCAATTGATATAACCCAAAAGAAAATGGACTGCTATATTCACAAATCCTTGAAAAATAACGATTGTGATGATTTTGTGATGCTTTCGTCAACCAATTGACATTATGTAAGCCATATCGAACGGGCGTTATACAATCAGAATTATATTATTGGGTTAATAAATAGCAAATATCCAATTTATTAAGGGAAAGATATTGGAATGTATGAAAAGTGTGCCTCAAACGAACGCTAGAGTCAGCAACAACGAAACAAACCCCTTCAAGGGCAAAAAGGTGCTTCTCCGCAATATCTTTCACAACGCTGCCACTGGACTCGGCTTTGGCTCATTCTTCTTCTTGCTGACCACCGCCATCGTGCCCGGATGGATACCTGTCAATACCTTCAGCATTCTGACCATGTTCGTTTTGAGCGCACTCATCGGAGAGCTGACGTTCTTGGTGAGCGATGGATATCTTTGGGGCTATATCGTCCACTGCGTGCTGACCTTTACGCTGACCATCGGATGGATTCTGGTCAATGGCTGGACTTTCAAACAGATTCCCGGCGGCCTGGCGAGCGTGGTGGCGGCATTCGTGTGCGTATATGCCGCGATTTGGATTATCATCATTGCAAACGAAAAGATAACCGTCAGCAAAATCAACAAGAAAGTCAACGAGCGCCGCTAAAGATGCCAAAGACGGCTTGGTTGAGGACATACTAACCATAATTGCAACAGGATAAATAGGATCAGCTGTCGATAATCAGCTCTTGTAGCTATGAATCCCTGCTAATCACCCTCGAAGAATCAATCCGGTATTGTCGTGAGCCACCCGCCAATATCGCCAATCTACCGGTATTATTCCAACGCCAATGCAACGCGCAACCAATATCATTGGCTCCACACTTCCAAAACCGCCGCATCCGCAGCACAAACTATTTCAGTAAGCGACCTGAGCCGATTCGTCGGACCCCAAGCGATTGAAACGTTTCCCTCCATTCGGGCCAGCCCCGACGCCCTGCATCTCCTGAGCCATCTGCATCAGACGGTTGATGCGTTCCTGGGTGGGAGGATGCGTGGAGAAGAGACGGCTGAAGCCCTCGTCGGAGAAGGGGTTGGCAATCATCATCGCGGCGGCGGACTGGGTGCCGGCGGTCTGCGGCATCGGGTTGGCGGCCGCTCCGGACGTAATCTTATTGAGGGCCGAGGCAAGCGCTGCTGGGTCGCCGGTGAGTTTGCTGCCGTCTTCATCCGCGTCGTATTCGCGGGTTCGGGAAATCGCCAGCTGAATCAGCGAAGCACCGATGGGCGCGAGAATCGAGCTAAGTGCCACACCAAGCAGTCCAAAAATCCCGGAATCGCGGTCATCATTGTCTCGTCCGCCACCGAAGAACATCAGCATATAGCCCAAATAAGTAATCACCGTCGCCATCGCGCTGGCCACCGCAGAAGTGAGGATGTCGTGATTGTAGACGTGCATCAGCTCATGGCCGAGCACGCCGCGCAACTCGCGCTCATTGAGGATCTGCAGGATGCCCTGCGTGCAGCAAACGGCGGCGTGACGCTCGTTGCGGCCGGTGGCGAATGCGTTCGGGCTCATGGTCGCTGCGATATAGATACGCGGCATCGGCTTGCCGGCGCGGGCGGAAAGTTCGCGCACGATACGGTAGAGCTCGGGCGCTTGCTGCTCCGAAACCTGTTGCGCACCCATCGAAGCGATGGAGATGCGGTCGGAGAACCAATAGGAGATGAAGGTCGACGCAAGCCCGATGAAAATGTAGTAGATAAGCGTGTCACGGCTGGCACCGGTAAGCCACCAAATAAGCATGATGATGGCCCACATAACTCCGAAAAGGAGCGTGGTTTTGAGGCCGTTCAAGTGGCCGTGTACTTTGATCTTGCCTTCCATACACTACAGCCTAACGAATCAGCCTGTATTTTCGCTGAACGTTGGCTGTATCGACCAATTGCCCAAACTGCGTCGAAAAGCAGTATGACACCGTCTCATAACATCCATCTGCACGTGAGAACTGCTTTGAACCGCAACAATCCGGCACATTCGATGTCAACACTTTCGACGATGCGATGAAAATCAAGAAAACGGCACCGAAATGCTGATTATCATCGCATGTTCAATCGAACATGCGTGCAAACTCACGAAAGCAGCAGTAAAACAGTGAGTATCATCGCATCCTCGATGGCAAACGTGACATGCACACTCGACCAACGGCCACACATACAAAAGATGCCAGGCCTTCGTCAAAGAAAGCCTGGCACCGGTTGACACCAGCGAAACGAATCTTCGCACTCAGCCTAATGTCAAGGTACGCTGCAATCAGCCCAATGCCAAAGCGCGCAGCTGGTCGGGATCGATGACCTTCTTGTGCTCGCGGCCTTCTTTCGCACCCTCGGCTCGCTCGTAGGCGTCGACCTTCTTCCAGCCGGCGAAGTCGATGGGCTTGACGCCGCGCGAGGCGAGCAGGCGGTCGATGGACTCGGGATCACGGTCGGCGGCGACGCAGCCTTTGCCGGCGCCATCAACGTCCTCGGCCTTGGAAAGATCATCCAGCATGTTACCAACGATCAACAGCGCATCGGACTTGGTGGAACCGATCAGGCCGACGGGTCCGCGCTTGGCCCAGCCGGTCGCATAGAGGCGAGGACGAACGGTGCTCTTGCCGGTTTCCGCGGTGAGCGCTGGTTCGGCGAGGATGCGGCCCTCTTCGTTGGCCAGCACATCGCGCTGCTCGTCGTAGGCCACACCCGGCACGCTCGCCGGCTTGTAGCCGATGGCATGGTAGACGGCCTGAACCGGATAGTCGGTGAATTCGCCGGTGTGGCGCATCACGCCATCGGCTCCGGTTTCGGTGTGCTCGACGTGCAGGCCGACGACCTTGCCGTCCTCGCCCAGCACCTGCGTCGGAGCAGAGTTGAAGTGCATGTAATACTTCTTCGGCGCAGGATTGCCTTCGAAATCGACACCGCCGTCGTCTTGCATATCCTCAGCCATATCGCGGATGGCGTAGAGTTCCTCGACCATCTGGCGGGTGAGCTTGTCCTTGCCGGCCTGCTCGACAGTGTCATCGTCGAGGTCGAAATCGTCCTCGTTGATGATGATCTGTACACCCGGCAGCTTCTCGAGTTCGCGCAACTCCTGCACGCTAAACTTGGCCTGAGCCACGCCACGACGAATAAAGAGGTGCAGCTCTCGGGCCTTGTTGGTTTTGATTCCTTCATAGACATTATCGGGAATATCGGTACGAGCCTTAAGGTCATCGGCATTGCGCATCAGTTCGCGCGAGACGTCCATCGCCACGTTGCCACCGCCGATGACGGCCACCTTCTCGGCATCGAGCGGCCAAGTACGGGCACCCGTGGGATACCCGTCATACCACTCCACGAACCGCGCAGCGCCGTACACGCCGTCGAGGTCGGCCCCGGGAATAGTCAGTGGCCGGTCGGCCACCGCGCCCGTAGCAAAGAGCACCGCGTCGTAGCGCGGCATCAGGTCGTCGAGGGTCAGATCACGACCAAATTGCACATCGCAATACAAATGGATATCAGGGTTGTCCAGCGTCTTCTCCAACGCGTCGGCGATGAACTTGATGGCCGGATGGTCGGGCGCGACGCCGTAACGCACGAGACCGAACGGCACCGGTAGCTTTTCGAACAGATCGATACGCGCGTGGCCAGGCAGCCCGAGGTCGGCGGCCTTCTTCTTCAGCTCGCGTAGGAAGATGTCGGATGAATAGACGCCCGCAGGGCCGGCGCCGACGACGGCGATGCGCAGTTCGTTGCTGTTGTTTTCACTCATGCATCTAGGTTATCGCAACCGGCCCGACCGCGAAAGAGCTTGCGCAATTCGAACAACCGAAAAGGTCGGAAACAGACCAACCATAAAAGACATTCAACGAGATTGCGACGTTCGAAACAGCCAGTAGCCAAAACCGAGATGCTCCGAACACTCGAAGTATCTGGAGCCAATCCAGAATCAGCGGCTTTTGGTGAACCGCTCGCGTAATACATGCGTGACGCCAAGCACCATCAGCGAGATGCCGAGCAATGCTGCCAACAACACCAACATCCGCGGCAATCCGCCAGTCAGGGGCAGCACGGACCCCGCTCTGCGCCAGATGGCATATAGAGTCACATCGGTTTCAGTGGGAGACTTATCGTAGTCAACGTCCTTTTTTTGCTGATCAAAGTACGCTGCGGCAGAGGCCCTCGTGTCGTTGGCAGAAGAATGACCAGGCCGCATATCGTCTTTGCCTGCTTCGTTAGCGGCGAGGTTCCGGTTCCAACCGATAAAATCGAAACCCTCAGGCCCCGTAAGATCACCCTGGGCAGGCAGCGTAATCAGCCCGTTCCTCTCGTCATAATCAATCAATGCCCTAAGCTCGCCGGGCGGGGTGCCGGAGCCGTGATTGCTTGCGTTCGCCTTGAAGGTCGCCTTGAGCCACGGCAACGTGCCATCCAGATCGGCCGGCTCGGAGACGACCTCGCCTATGTTCAGCCGCACCTGAAGATGATGCTCGGTGCCTATGGGGAATTTGGCGACGAAGGTGTCTTTCGGATAGGAGATCGTCCAGTCCTGCACACCGGTTCCATGCAGCTGGACGTACATGCTGTCGGTGCCCTGCGGCTTTTTGCTGTCGTCATAGAAACCGTAGTTGCCGATCAGCTTGATGTTGTTGCGGACGATTGCGAAGTGCTCATCGCGCTCGTAGATCCAGATGTCGTAGAGACCGTGGCCCTTCTTGAAATCGCTGTCGGAAGTGGTCCACTCCTGTTCCTCGGCGAGGTGAACGGTATCGTAATGACCACCGATCTTGAACCCATCGCGCTTATCCGTTACACCCATGCTGTGCAACCGGCCGTCGCTGCCGTTTTCGGTGAGCATCTCGATGTTCGAGCAATCACGATTCGACGGATCGCTGGTCGCACCACCGCTGGTGAAGTTCGGGAAACGCACCCCGGCCGGACAGACCAGAGCCTGGACCCAGGTGCCCTTTTGGACGTCATTTCCTTTGAGGCTGTCGGCGGTGCCGGTGATGGAAATCTTGCCGGGGTCCTCGGGGTCGACCTTCATTCCCTCGACCCTGATGCCCGAAGTGTTCTCGCAAGAGCCCGAATGAGCCTCGTCGGTCATGCAAACGGAGACGACGTCGCCGGTGTCAGTGCCGGTGTCGACCTTGCCGGTCACGTCCACCGTGTCGGTGGAGCGGTGGTATGCGATCTTCAGATCGTAGGGCGTGGGCGGCACGCCCCATATCGCGTAAAGGGTGACGATGGTGCCGTGGCCGGACGATGAGGCGATGCCGCCGGTGGTCGGTATTCCTTGCTTGCCCACCGCATAGATGGTGCCGGACGACGAGCTGGCCTCCGCGTCGCTGCTCCAGCCGAGAAGCTTGCCGCTGGCCCCGGGTATGGAGGCCTGACCGGGCAGGGTGACTTTGAAACTGTTACTGTCGCCGTCGAGAAATGCGTACAGGGGCGACAGGGTTGCGGTGGGTCCCGAGTGCGCGGCGTTGCTGTCGAGATCGACCTCAAGCCAAGGCAGCACGGCCGACTTCTTGGCCAATGCAGACGTCGCGGGCGTCGTGAAGCCGGCACTGTCAAGCGTCAAGACAGCGGAAAGATAGTAGTTCGTGTCACGGGGGTACCAGCCGACGAAATCAGCCGCCGAGAAAGTCACACTCCACGTATGGCTTCCCGAGCCTTGAACCCTGAACTCCTGGGTTCTCGAGGGGACAGGGTCGGAACGTGTCGAGACGGTGCCGGATGCGGCGCGCGCGGCGGCCGAAGCTGAAGCCGATGCCGGCGCCGAAGCCTTGGAACCGGACTTCACAGCCGTCTTAGAACCGGACGAAGTCGCTTTAACGGCCGAAGCCGACAGAGCCTGCGGGGCGGTGTACTGATAGCGCCAGGCCGCACGCTGCGGCGTGCCCATGACCTCGAAGTTCTGGCTGCGCGTGAACACCCATATGTCGTATAAGCCTGAACCGTTCTTGAAATCGCCGTCGGTGGTCATATAGTCGGTATTGGAGGGCGTGGTGAAGCGTCCGCCGATGGTGAAGCCGTCCACATTGGTGCCGACACCGCCGCTGCGGCTGTTCGTCAAGATTTCAATCATCGAACACTGCGCATTGACGGGGTGATGGCTGGCGTCAAATGCGGGGAACGGGGTGTCGGCCGGGCACACCAGAGCGCCCGCCCATGTTCCACGGGTGCCGTAACCGGTGGGGTCGAGCCGGTTGGCGGTGGCTGTGATGCCGAACCTGCCGGAGTCGCTTGGGTCGGAAAACACCGAGCTGACGTTGATGCCGCTTGGTGTGCAAGAGGTGGAGCTCGCCGATTCGTCGAGACAGAGCGTCACTGTGCCGTAGCGGTCGGTGAGGTCGTCGGCCTTGCCGCTGACGGTCACGGTGTCTTTATCGCTGTGATAGACGGCCTTGACATCGGTGGGCGCGGGTGTGGTACGCCAGACGGCATAGAGCTTAACCGGGCTGCTCGGCAGCGTTGCGACCTCATACTGGTGCCTGCCGGGACTATAGTTTGAATCCGTCGTGATGGCTCCGGAATCCGTAGACCACCCGCGGAACGACTGATCCGGACTGGCAGGCGTCATACCCGTGGAGTCGGGAATCTGGACCCGGCACGCGCCGGCGGCGTCGATCGTACCGGTGATATCGGCCGGGACTCCCCCCAAGGCACCGTTGCCGTCGAATGACAGCGTCAGGCACGGGTCGCCCACGTTTTGCGCAGAAACCTCACCACTCTTCTTAGCCAACGTCGACGATGACGCAGCCTGCTCAGACTTCGAATTATCTGTCGTCTTCGACGATGCCGACACCTTCGTATTCGTCGTGTCCCCGGATTTACCGGATGCAGCCGAGTTATCTGAACGGATAGAAGTCAATAAATCAGAATTTGCAGCGGAAGAACCCACGTCATGTTCGTCATCTTGTACAGCACTCGAAGAAACCGGAGCCGAAGCCGACCTTGTCAACGATGCAGCGCCTGCAGGAACCACGCTGAAAAGGCCAGCGGCAACGCATACCGACGCTATAACAACACGCCAGACTTTACCACGCACCGCCAAACCCCCTGTATTACAACTATATCATATTATATGCTCATCTTTCGGTGCCATAACCCTCAACCACTTCCCCCGTGGGAGCACTCACAACACCTTCGTAGCATATGCCTGCCTAATACGACAATATTGCCATACTTTTAGGACAAACGTTATACACCATTCTCTCAGCTAAAAACTTGACAGTACACACTGTCTTAAAAAACGATTGGCAAACACCTTGTCTGCCAAGTTTTCAGGAATCCGCTTCGACTCCGTAAAACCGTTCGTGCGGTAGGCAACAGCCAATATGCTCCAGCTCCAACAGCGCAACAACTTGAGCAACAAAAACGACACACGACGCACGTTAAAGAAAAATCGAGCCTGTCACATTAACTTCATAAAATCGTTTCATTCAGCCATCAGCAACAGCTTTTGACCATCGCAAATTCTTTTTGGAACTCTTGCGAACCCTTGCGGCTATACTGAGCAATGTTCGCGCGGTTGGTGGCAGCAGCTGCGCCAAGACGATAATCCAGTAAACGCAAGGGTACGGATACGGCATCAGCAAGGTTATTAGTCTCAGTATTCCAGACCTTCGACCCCGCTCACCAACATTTCGGCGGTAAACGTCGATTGGCTCCGTTCCGCCCCTAACATCGGTCTGATTCGTCGCGCGGACTCCTCACCTTTCCGCATGCGTCGCCTCAGGCCGCAATACAAAGGCAAGGTGATTCACGGTGAGCATCAAAAGAAATTCTTCTCAGATTTTCAACGCTAGCAAACGCAGTTTGAAGCATGGCCCGAACAATCTGATCACAAAGACAGCGGCAATTATCGGGACGGCGGCAATCGGCCTTTCGCTAGCTGCGTGCGGAAACGGCGGCAACAGCTCCGCCGGCAACAACAGCACGACCAGCGCCAACGGTAAACCAACCCTGACCTTCATGCTCGATTGGACACCGAACACCAATCATGTCGGACTGTATGTGGCCCAGCAGCTCGGATATTTCAAGGATGCAGGTATCAACGTGAAAATTCTGCCGACCGCCCAGGCCGGCGCCGAGACCAGCGTGCAGAACGGAGTGGCCAATATCGGCTTCTCGAAACTGACCGACCTCGCCAACGCCGACGCGCACGGCGCCGACCTGAAGCTCGTCTTCGACCTGACGCAAAAGCCCATCGCCCGCTGGTGCAGCCTCAAGAGCCGCACCGACATCAAGACGCCCAAGGATTTCGCAGGCAAGACCTTCGTTACCTTCGGCTCGGCCGAGCAGAGCGCTTCAGTGCGCCAGATGATCCGTTATGCCGGTGGTGACGGTGACTTCAAAACTGCGACGGCAGGCACCAACACCTTCCGCACGCTCACCAGCGGCAAAGGCGATTTCGCCGGCTTCTACGCCAACTGGGAGGAAGTGGAATCGCAGCTCAACGGCCCGGCCCTGAACTGCTTCGCCGCCGACAAGTGGGGCGTGCCCGGCAATCCCGACCAGCTGGGTTTTGCGGTGAAGAACTCCTGGCTTAAGAATTCGCAGAACGTCGCCAATCTGCAGAAATTCCTCAAGTCCGCGCGACGCGGTTATGACTATGCTCTTGCCAATCCCGACAAAGCTGCCGACATCCTCGTGTCGCAGACCAAAACCTCCCACCTCGACCCGAAACTCGCCAAGGCCTCGATGGAAAAGGTCGTGAAAGAAGGTTACTGGAGTGGCAACGGCATGAACGATGACACCACCGATGGTAAGCCCGACCAGAGGCTCACGGCGACGGTCAATGCCGAAGACGGCCAGAAATATCTGGACTTCCAGTACAACGCCGGCACCTACACCGATTCGCACAACAAGAAGCTTGCCCAAGCGCCCCAAGCCGCCGAGCTTTCGACCAACAAGTACGTGCAATGAGATAGCCTTTGCAAAACTCCGGGAGCACTGAAATCGCAACCAACAAGTGTGTGGAATGAAGGAGCCGATACCCAAAAAGTTCATGCCATTGGGCACGTCCCTCTTTGCACAACCCAGAAACTGCACATAATGTATGGCCACAGCTCATTGCAAGCGACAACACGCAAATTCGTGCATCCAAATAACGATGTTGGCGCACCAAGTACCCCCTTATCCCATAGATTTGTCCCGAATTCTCTAAATTCAACGATGTTGGCGCACCAAGTACCCCAAATATCGAAGAAATCAGAGCAATTCGCTCAAAAATGGGGGTCTTGGCGCACCAAGTACCCCAAATATCGAAGAATTAACCCCCAATTGACGGAAAACAGCCATCTTGGCGCACCAAGATAATATAAAGACAAATGAAGGAGACACGATCATGGACTCTGTGGCACATCACCAACGCCATGCCGCACAACACTGGTGGTGGAAAGCCCTGCCACCGACCGTGACCATCGGCGCGGTACTCGCGCTTTGGCAGGTTGCGGCAAGCGCTCATCTCGTCAATGAGACCACGCTTGCCTCCCCCGTTGCCATCGCTTCGTCGATGGTCGCTACCTGGCCCGATCTAATGGCCGCAACCGCCGTAACCACCGGCGAGGCGCTAGCCGGGTTCGCAATCGCGGTCATCGTCGGCATCGCCATCGGCATCGGCCTCTACGCCTCAAAAACCGCCAACCGCGCCATCTACCCGCTGCTCGTGGCCGCGCAGACCATCCCCATCATCACCATCGCGCCGCTTTTCATGATCTGGTTCGGCTTCAACCCTGCTGGCAAAATCATTCTTGTGACCGTCTTCGGCCTGTTCTCGATTGCCGTCGATACCTCGCGCGGCTTAACCGCCGTTCCCCGCTTTTATCAGGACGTGGCGCTGACCTGCGGAGCGACGAAACCATGGACACTGTTCCACGTGAAACTTCGCGTCGCCGCCCGCCAGATTTTCTCCGGCATCCGCATCAGCGCCGCTTACGTTTTCGGCACGGCCGTCACGGCGGAATACCTCGGCGCGACCAACGGCCTGGGTGTGTGGCTGCAGGGCGCGTTCAACTCGTTCCAAACAGCGATGATCTTTTCGGCCGCCATCGTCGTAGTGGCACTCACTGGCATCCTGCTTGGACTGGTCTCGCTCGTCGAACGCCTGTTGCTCGGTCCGGCCGACAAGGATGACGCGATATCGCTGGATGACAGCGAATTCTGATCATTCCAATAACGCGTGCCCCGAAATCCCTTAAAACAGAAAAATACGGCCAAACCGTTCACCCAATACGTTGTCTCAAGCTGGTGGCTTTCCTTATTATCAGCTAAACTAAAGAAAAATATGTGAAGTCGTGTCTTCACGCTGTATCTGGACGATGTGGATATTCACCCGTTATCGCAATATGCATAGAACAAGGAACAGTTCAACGAAAGGAAATCGATGAACGACATCAATCCGCAAAACAACGGGGATTACACTCCTTCGGAGCCCAATCCATACACAGGCAATGGCGTTCCAGGAACCTCTGATAATGTCGTAGCCTCGTCGCCTTCGACTTCGGAATCGAACCGGCCCGATGGATTCTCCCAGAACCCTGCATCATCCAGCATTCCGCCACTGCCCAACTCAACATCGCAATATCAGAATCCTCAGTACGGGACGTCCCAATATAACGGTTCGCAACCGACGCCACAATATAACGCATCCCCTCAGGCATCACAACCGTCGTCACAATACAACAATCCACAGCAAACCCAGAACAGCCTTCCTCCTCAATTCGGGGCGAACCAGCCTGCAGACGCTCAAGGCGGGGCGCCTGTATTCCCTGGAAATATGACCGGTCAGCCCTATGGCAATCCAAACCAAGGCCCCAATAATTTCGGGCCTGTGATGGCCGTTCCGTTGAACATGCCGTATTACGGATGCACGCCGATAGAAGCCGTCAAGCGCTTCTTCCTCAAGTACGTCAAGTTCTCGGGCCGCGCCAGCCGTAGCGAATACTGGTGGTCGCAACTGTTCATTTTCCTTGTCTCGATTGTCATTTTCATACTCGATCAGGCGCTGCTCGGCAAGGACACCAGCTTCATCGACACCATCTGGGAACTTGCAATCATCATCCCCCAAATCTCCGTTGCCGTCCGCCGTCTGCATGATTCGAACAAGTCTGGCTGGTGGTGGTTGCTGCCGTATGGCCTGTATATCGCCGCAGTGGTCGTTCTCCTCGTATCCATTGGGGTGGGCATTGGCGTGGGCGCAGCGATGAACCCATCCGTACTGGTTTCGAGAGCCTTCGGAGCCGGCGTCATAGGAGGAGTAATCGTGGGTCTCCTTTGCGTTTTCGCAGGTGCAATCCTGCAAATCGTGCTTATGGTACTTGGCCCCAATCCGCAAGGCGCGCGTTTCGACGAAGCCCCGGCTCCCGGAACCTTTGCCAGCGGCCAATACATGCCTCCGATGAATCAGGGAAATACTGCGGGTAACCAATACAGCGAATACACTCAACCGATGCCACAGCAGAATCCCTTCAATCAGCCCTATCCGCCGACCCCGAGCCAACCGGCATCTGTGAAAAATCCATACACGCAGGCCGGAAATTCGCAATACCCGCCCCAAGCCGCGTCGCAACCAAAAGCGTCAAGCCAAAGCCAGAATCCTTTCAGGCAGCAAGGCCAACAAGGAGCGCAGGCACCGCAAACACCGCAACCCGATAACGGATTCGGCGCAGGAAACAACTACGAAAACAACGGCAACGACTCCGTTCAGTAAACGGTGATCGCCCTATCAGAAGGCCCTTTGGATACATCTTCCGGTTGAATCCGAAGGGCTTTTGGTTTGTGGCGAGCCGATGACCACGTCATCTGGCAATAGTGCATAAATCTGCAAATATAATATTATTTATTCATTTAGAAACTAGTCATCGCTTCGATTAATGGTAAATCACAGAAAACATAAAATCTGTAGCATTTTTAAAAAATGTATAGAACGGACTACTATAATGAGTCAATGTAAATAAATTTGTACGTCTAGCACTTGTTGGAGCCAACCCGACGCACCGCGGCGTGCGTGGCCGACCAGAAGGGAAAAGCATCATGAGCACAGCTGATTCAACCAACAATCCACAGGGCACAAACGTTAAAGAACCTCCGTACGACGCAAATACGCGACCCGGCGGTGGCCACGACGGCAAGACGAAGCTGCCCGGTTCCGGCGGGGAGCCAGCGCAGGGATATATGGGCCCGACTGATATGGGCCCAAACGATAAGAATCCCAAGAAAACGGAATAATGATTGATACTCAAAAAAACGTGCGTTACCAGCAAATTGCGGTAACGCACGTTTTTGTAATGTATAGGAACTAAGCCTGGCTCAGTCGACTCTACCGTTTCAGACGAATCAAGCGGCCATATCGAAAGAAACCGCAACGGTATATGACCACTTGCTAATCCTAGAGTTCCACCGGCGGCTTGTTCTTGTCCTCCGGAATGTCCTTGAATTTTTCGGCCAGCTTGGCCTTCCTCATCTTTTCTTCCTTTTCCTTTTCGGCCTTCGCCACCGCAACCGGGTCATAGACGACGTCGTTGTGGTGCTTTTCCCACTCGGCTTTGGCGAGCGGAGAGACGAACCCGGCAACCGCATCAAGAGCGTCTTCTCCAGCATCATCACCGGCTGCTTCATCGTACTTGGCGACCAGATCCTTGAACTGCTGGCTGGTCAAATACATGCGCGGAATGGCCATGCGCTCGCACAATTCGTTGATATAGAGCATGATCGGAGTCGCATTGTGGGCGGCGGAATCCGCATCCTTCGTGGTGCCTTCGTCGCTTTCGACCAGACCGAACAACCCGCTGATAGCGGCCAATACCACTGCAAGGCGCTGAGCCACGGACTCGACGTCCGGGCCGTGCGGGGTGGAATCATTTTCCTGCTCGCTGCCCTGCTCGCCTTCACCCGACACGGCGCTGGCACCCGCGGCCTGCTCGATCTCCTCAAGCGCAGCGGCCACGGCCTTCACCGTCTTTTCGCCCCAACCGACATTGAGATCGCCAGCACCGGCCATCACCAACGAGGTATCACCAGAACGGGAATAGTCTTCCATCTGCTCGTACGCATCGTTGACGTCAATCAGTGCGTCGACCATCGACTGCGGACGTCCAGGAATGCTGACCGCGCCTTCATAGACGAATTCGGCGTCGGCCATGGGGATTTCCTCGCCGGTAATGACCTCGGCGACGGCCCGGCAGACCAGAACCTGCAAATCCTCGGCATATTTCGCGTCGTTGCCGAGCTTCTGAGCCGTATCCAACGGCCAAAGCGCAATGAGATCGACGCCAGCCTGCGCCGCATCTCTCACCTCGGGCATCAAAGCCAAACGAGCCAATTCACCATCTTTAATGATGCCGCCTTCAATATCAACCGCCATATTCGCTCCTTTGCCTTACTTCCAAATTGCCGGTACTCACTCTATCGTAATCCATACACAGCAATGACAACGCCGAAGAGTTCACGGCCAGAATGGACTTTGTCGCGTCGCGTTGCGTCTTACTTGCGAATCGCAACCATAAAGACATGCACAAACCAGAAACCGTTTGGCTTCCGGCTTTTCTATGGTTACTTCACGTCCTTGGCAGGGTCGACATAGGCGATACGCAACATCTTGCCGGTGGCGCTGTCGTAGGTGATCGAGGTGATTGAGGCGAGCGCGGTGTGACGCAGCAGCATGTTGTGCTCTGGATGACCGGTTTCCAGCATATGTCGATAGCTCCAAATCGGCGATTCGTGACTGACGATGATGACCTGCGCTCCGGGATGGTTGCGAACGACCTCCTGCGCGAAATCGCCAACTCGCGCGGCGATGTGCTGATAGCTTTCCCCCCAGCTCGGCCGCCAGAGATTGCACAGCAGCTTGAGACTTCGCGGACGCCACAGTGCGGCTTTGCCGTAGCCGACGCGCAAGCCACGAAATTCGTTGCCCGCCTCGATGAGCCGAGGGTCGGTTTCGATGGAAAGCTCCGTTTCCCCGTGCGAGACTCGAACTGGGTTAAGCGCGTCCAGAATCGCCTGCGCTGTTTCGCACGTGCGGTCCAGCGGCGAGGAATAGATCGCCACTGCCTGGTTCATTTGTGCATCCGCCGCGATATAACGCCCACTCGCTTGTGCCATCCGCAAGCCCAACGCGGAAAGGTGGAAGCCGGGAAGACGCTCGTAAAGCAGGTGATTCGGGTTCTCGACCTTGCCATGACGAACGAAATGCAACGTGGTCTGTTGGTCGGTTGACGACATGAACTGCCTTTCATTGACTCCGATTGCTTGGTTACTTTTAAAATACCAGCGCGTCTGCCCGCCTCATGACTATAACGATTTGCCCGGCCATCCGGTCACAATCCGGGCATTTTTATCCTCTTGGCGCGCCAAGTCCGCCAAAATTTGAAGAATTCAAGCATAATCATCAATTTTCCGTGTACTTGGCGCGCCAAGATACCCGAATAATGAAGAATGAAGGTCCAATCACCGATTATTGCCCAACTTGGTGCGCCAAGATAACTGAAAAATGGCAATATTCGCGGCGTCGCGCGCACCCGGTTATGTGTATCTGAATTGCTAATGAATACGTTTGCAAAAGATTTACGTTTTGCTCTTCGTTCACCGCGCAATTCAGCGTGTATTTGGGATACATAACCAGTAAAGTAGCAACGCTGAGAATAAGAAAATGCGATTACATCAAATCTTCATTTAATTCCACAAATCGGTTTATGCGAACGAATTCATACGCTCAATCGCAAGCCGGTGGTTTTTCTCTGCCTGCGCACCAAACATAACACTTTCC
Source organism: Bifidobacterium sp. ESL0732 (assembly GCF_029395535.1). NCBI lineage: Bacteria > Bacillati > Actinomycetota > Actinomycetes > Bifidobacteriales > Bifidobacteriaceae > Bifidobacterium > Bifidobacterium sp. ESL0732. The sequence continues at coordinate 2,124,426 of NZ_CP113920.1, forward strand.
CACACACCTTGAAAGGAGTCCTCAAAGCCATGCGCTTTATACCCATCTCCGGCATCAAAGATGCTTCCCACCGCCTCTTCGGAGGCTATGCCGAACTCCTGCGCATGCCGCACACCGCGCGCTTCGCCATCGGCTCGGTCATCGCATGTATGCCGTTTCCGATGGTCGGCATGACCATTACCATTTCGGTGCAGCATTATTACGGCAATTACACGCTCGCCGGAGCGTTGAGCGCTGTGCAGGCCATTGCATTGGCGATTATGAGCCCGGTGCTCGGCAAGTTGGTTGACAAGTTCGGGCAACGACAGGTCTCGATCCCCACGATCATTGTTTGGGTCATCGCGGCCACAGCGCTGGTTTCGTGCATCACCGCACGAGTTCCCGCTTGGATTCTTTTCGTTCTCGTGCCGTTCATGTCCGCAATCCCGCCGTGGGGCGCGATGTCTCGCAGCCGCTGGACGTATCTGCTACACGGCGACCGAGTACGCACTGAACGGGCACTTTCGCTTTCCGGCGTTTTCGACGAGGCGATGTGGGTCATCGGCAATCCGCTGTCCTCGACCTTGGCCGTGATTTCGGGCGTACTCGCTTTCTCCGTGACCGGCATGTGCGTGATCGTCGGTGCGTTGATGTTCCTGACCGAACTCTCCACGGAACCGCCGTCGCAGACCGACCTTGCCCGAAAAGCCGGTATTACGCGAAAGGAATACCGCGAGCGCGAGGCTCTGAAGGCCGCCAAAATGCGCGGACGTGATGAAGCCGCCGAAAGAAGATCCGGCTTGCTGAAAAGCGGCCAATCCATTTGGGGGCCAGGTCTGATCGCCATGTGCGTCACCTGGTTCGGCCTTGGCGCCTTCCAGTCGGCCGCGTCGATTTCCATCATCTCGTTTGCCGCCGAACAGAATATGCAACAATACACGGGCTTTGTTTTCGGGTGCTTCTCGCTCTCCTCGATGATCGGCGCGATTTTCTACGGCGCGAAAAACTGGACGATTCCGCTGTGGAAGCGTTTCTACTTCTGCCTTCTCGTGGTGGACCTTGGAATCGGCTCGTTCATGTTCGCCCACAATATCTGGACCATCATGATCATCTACCTCATCATCGGCGTCTGCCAAGCCCCGACGTGGATCAACGGCAACCAGCTGATGCTGCATCTCGTGCCGCCGACCCGCTTCACCGAAGGCATGGCCTGGACCAGCGCGATGAACTCCATCGGCGGTTCCGCAGGTTCGGCCATCGCCGGCGTTTTCATCGACCAGATGGGCTCTCATGGGGGCTTCCTCGTTGTCACCATTTTGGCGATAGCCTCGCTCGTGCTTTCATTCACCGGCTTCAAGCAGATCAAGCAAAGCACCGAAACCCCAATACTCACGCAGGTCGAGGTGTGAGGTGTAAGGCGTGAGGTATGACATCGATTGAACGATAAATAGCCAAATAATATGAACTACAAAAAGTTGGAATGGTAAATGGCCTCGAACTTTCCCGATAAAAGAGGGAAGCCGAGACCATTTACCATTGATTAAAAATTACTTTAAAAAACTATCTACTGCCAGCCCTTGGGAGTGTGGGCTATCGACCACTCGCCGAGCTTTTGGGCGAAAGTCTTGCGCTCGGGGGCGGAAGGCGAAGACGCGGCGGCAGACGCAGAGCCAGCCGACTTGCCTTTCTCTGCAGAATGGTCGTCAAGCAGCCACTTTCGGATGACGAAGTTCCAAATGGCCACCACGACGGTAGCCACAATCTTGCCGATATTGGTGCGTAGGATGTACATCCCGTGCTGCACGATAGCGGCATTGGCAACCATTCCCAAGGTACTCATCCAGATAATCAAGTCATTGATGCCAAGCCCGACCACTGCTGCCGCCAGGAAAATCGAGCCTTCCATCCAGCGGGCCATATCGGCGCGGCGCTTGAACACATATTTCATACTCGCCCAGTAATTGAACGCCAACGAAACCAGGAACGAAATCGTACTCGCCACGACGTTGTTCATATGGAAGGCGGCCACCAGAAGATTCAGCACGCCGAAATCGATGACGGCCGCGATGACACCAACAATACCGAATTTCACGAGTTGTTCAATAAGCTTTTTCACAAGAGTCTATTTAACTACTCACGCCTGCCAAGCGTCTGCAAGAATGCATAATTGCCACTGATTCCTCGCATAGAAGGCTCAGAATGAGATGGGATCAAATCAAAAATGTCAGCGAGAACAGAATGGCTTTATTTTGATGGTCTCGTTAACTATCTCAGTGTCTTACGATACCGAAATTTTCGTAATATCTTTCAGTACTTATGAATAATTTCAACTTGATACGTAATGACTACGCTTCGAAACGTACGCCGGCACCCGGCCTATGAACCGCAATCTCACAGCTCGGCAGACGGTTGCGCAGCTCGTCAGCAACACGTTCGGCATCGCGTCCGTCAGTGAGCACTTTGACATTCGGGCCGGCATCCATCGTCGACCAAGCTCCCAAGCCGGTCTCGCGGATGGCTGCCACGGCATTCAGCGCCGCAATCGTCTGCGGCAACCAATAGAACACAGCCGGACGCGAGGCCATCATCGCCGCATGCATGCCGAGCGCGTTGGCCTCGGTAATCTCACCCAAACGCTCGACATCACCCTCACGAATCGCAGCGAGCGCATCATCCAGATCCTGCCCGCAGGAGTCAATCCATGCTTGGTAAAGCGGCGAAGTAGCGATAGTGCGACGCATGGCTTCACGGCTGGAAATCGGCTTCTTTTTGCCGGAAATCAGCACAACGATAATGGCAAGATTCATATTGCCGGAATCCACCGGCTCTGCATATGAGCTTTCATCGTCGTGGCCTGCGTTCCATTTCACCAGTCCGCCGAAAATAGAACGGCAGGCCGAGCCCGAGCCGCGACGTGCCAAACGGGACAGGTCACGCGGGCTCAGATCAAGTCCGGCAGCCTTGGAAGCCGAAGCTGCGAGCGCCGCAAACGCCGACGCGGAGCTCGCCAGACCGGCTCCGAAAGGTACGGTGTTGGCAGAAATAACGCGCGCCGGCAGACTAATACCCGCCTTAGCGCGCACAATATCAAGGAATTTCGAGACACGGGCCAACGCTGGGCCCTGCTGCCTCTTGCCGTCGATGGTCAGGGAATCCTGAATCGGCAACCCAGCCGATTTGCCCAAACCAGATTCCAAAGCCACCGCCATACCTGCTGTCGAGCTTGAAAATGGAGGCAGAGACTGATCCGAATTTGGCTTAGAAGTCGTAAAAGCGGCACTTGATGAGATGGGAAATGACGTATTCGCTAAAAGTGACGCCGTGTCCGTCTCCCCGAATTCAACCGTGGTGCGTGTGGAAAGACCGTCAAGGGTCAGCGAAAGGCTCGAAGCGCGGGGAATAATCAGGTTTTCGTCGGCTTTGCCCCAATATTTGATCAGAGCGATATTGGCGTTGGCGACGGCCGTGGCCTTCTTCGCCCCAGTCTGCTTCATCGTTTTGCTATGCGAAACAGAACGCGTCTGCTCCTGCAGCTCCCGCGTTTCCGTTCTATCTGACACACTGACCTTCACAACCCACGAGTCTATTCCGCTTGCGCGGCCGGGACTATGCAAATACGAGACTATCTACCAAACCCGCAGAATTCAGGATTTTCTGATGACTCGTTATCGTTAAAAATCGATATTGCCAAATTCGCAATAATCCACTATCTCGCGCAAGTTTTTACTAGGTATTTTTTACCAAAGATTTTACTGCACACCTTTACTGCGCAGCTATGAAAGACTTACTGCCGTAACGACTCACGACTTCATTGCCGTCAACGGACTTCTCGTTTGCGCCTTGCCCGGACAAAGCCGAGTCTTGTGCAGCCAACGACTCGGAAGGCTCAAACAACGGGTGAATCCAGACCTCGCGAGCGCCCTCGTGCAGCAACGCGCGCTTGACGTCTTTGGCAGTTTGTGCATCGGCAGCCAACGCAATCAGGCAGCCGCCCAGGCCGCCACCGGTCATTTTCGCACCGATAGCCCCGGCCGCGCGCGCTGCCGCGACCAAATGATTGACCAAAGGATGGCTGATGTTGAGCTCGTTGAGCAATCCGTGCGCACGGTTCATGCGCTCGCCGAGCATACGCACCGTGCCCAGCTCGAGATCGGTTTCGGAAGCGCGGGCCAGCTCGCCCAGCTCGTCCATGATGGACTTAAAGCGCGCGTGATCCTGCTCGTCCTCTTTGTGGACGTTACCAACGGCCTCGCGCGTGCTGCCGGCGATGCCGGAATCCGCGATGATCAGATAGGCCGGCATATCGACGCGCATTTTCTCGATATCGCCGGATTCGAACGCCACCAAATCACGTGAGCACGTCGTTGCCGCGTCAAGGCCGGACGGGTTGCCGTGCGTGATCACTTCGGCTTCGTTGGTGAGTTTCAGAATTTGCTGTTCGCTCGTCTTAACATCGCAGGCGTCGAGAATCGCGCGAATCACAGCACCTGCGCTGGCGGCCGACGAACCCATGCCACGGCCTGCAGGAAATGAGCTATCGGTAACCACATCGAAGGCCAGGCCCGGGTAACCGGCGAATTCCGTGGCTACCTTCACCGCACGTTCCAGCCCGCCGAAGCGGCTTCCGGCATCGGAAAGCGAGCCTTGATAATTCAAGGCCTTAAGGGTGCCAAGAGATGCCTGAGAAGAATCTTCGGAATGAAGGAAATCACTGATCACGGTACGCGATGCACGCACCGGCGCAACCGGCGTAACCCAAGCTCGCATTTTCAACGAAAGCAGAGGCGCGGCGACCGCAGGATACCCGTAAACCACGGAATGTTCGCCCATGAGAATGACCTTCGCCCAGGTCTCGCCGTATCCCATGTGCACCATCTTGAGCCATCGCCTTTCGTACGTCTCAACGGCCATCAATACCTCAACAGATTTCAGCAACGCTAAATCGCAATATCAAGCCCAAAGCGGACTTGGTATCATGCGAACAAACGCAATACAATATGTTATTTGCCAATCGTTTATTGCAATTCGTTACCGTCATCTATATCAGCATTGATTGCCTACCGATTCTCGAGTCTAGAAATCGATTTGTGAACTGTGCGCAAACAAACGTGAAGGTAATGAGAAGACCATAAAAATAATATGGAGATATATTACTTATACGAAGCCATAGTGACTTCATTATTAAAAGCTAGCCATCAACATCACCTTTAACGTCTTCAGCAAAATCGATATCAACGTCACCAGCCTGATATATATCAATCATTCTCTTCATATCAAGTTCTGTAAAGTCCCAACCGCTTGCTTGACAACGTTGTTTAAATTGATCGATATAATTTTTTCCCCTCATCTCACGGAGCGTAACTACTACACTGAAATGAAGACCTTTCCCTTTTTGTACGTCACTTCGTTCAATCTTACGGATTTTGAAACCCCAAAATCGTTGTCCAAAGGTACTTCTGGGAACAAATATACTTTTGGGAACATCTGATAAATGTTTGACGTTATCCCACTTCCGATTTAACTTTCGAGCATCACCCTCATATGTGAAGGCTTCCTCTGAGTCTTGTTCATTTTTCTCAAGTGAACGTACACCCTTGCCATCCATTCGCCCAAAATAGAAATCTAGCTCGGTATCCGTATAATCAACCCCTTGCGAACGCTTACATTCAGGGAAATAGCACAAAGTTGCCCGGGCAGTGTATTGATACTTATTTTTGTTCGTGGGAACTGGAATCCGATAATTATACGTTTCGTAATCATCTACGCTACCGCGAAGCAAGAAACGGATTTCATCATCAGGCGTCCTTAGGATGTCCTCAATCCGCCTCGGTACAATACCATAGCCAATTTTCTTACCATCCTTGCCACTTGACTGCCACCCTGCAGCTGCGTCAATGAGCAGAGCTTTTGCCGTCTCTCTAGTCAATCCCATTATTCCAATCAAATATGCTAGTTTACGAGCAATCCACGGAGCAGCAAACGAAGTACCACCTTCCGGCGTAATCCCATTAGGACCGTAAACCCACATCGGCTCCTCATCGTCTCCGCCAAAATAAGCGATATCGGGTTTCCTAAAGAATGAGAGTACAGGCCCTACACGGGTATAGGACGCTGGCTGGCCAAGCTTAGTAACCGCATTGACAACGACTGAATTAATTGAATCCGCGGGAGAACCTATACGCTTCACCATCTCTTTTTCGTCGCGTTTTTTGTTCGTCCCAGCAACAACAAATAACACATCGTATTTGTGCTGTAATTCATCAAGCAACGAAGCAACGGAAGAGATGGCGTTCGAAAAAACAGGATCTTCTGAACCCAAACTAAGATTCCATACTTTAATATTCTGGTTGTTTTCAACAATCGACTGAATCTTCCGATACATAGTGAAAATACTGTTCTTGCCGTCTACCGCCACAGCAAAATGACACACGCGGAACCTTCCACAACCATCATCCAATTCAGGGTTCAGAGATGGCCCATCCACAATAAGAGACGTCACCTCAGTACCGTGGGCAAAGTCTTTAATCGACTCGTGGTCTGCGCGAATCTCTGGATCTACCTCATCGTGATAGTCCACCCAGTCCGAGAAGTAGACACTAGAATCAAAGCCAAAATCGATAACACCAATGATTGGCTCACTGCCGGGATTGGGAATGCGTCGAGTATCCCTACTCCCCTCTCCATGAGGCTCATAAATAAGTTGCGACATATCCGGCATCTTCATCGCAACTAAATACGGCGCTTCACTCATAAGCCGATGATATTGATCAACATTCAACCGTACGGTAATTCGATCAATCATTTCAGCCTTTAAGACATCAATACCCAACTGCTTTAAAAGGTCACGAACGTCTTGCTTTATATCGTAAAAAGTTATCAGCCTAGAATTTTTGTTTTCTTTCTCTTCTGAGTATTGATCATCACCCTCATACTCTCCTTGAGGCACGGAAAAACAACGGACATAATGCACATCACGTATAATTTGCGCAAATACTGTTTTCCCAAGATTAAATTTACGCCCAAGTGGAAAGGCATTCTTGGGATTAACGACTTGCTTTAGACCATCGCCATCAATTGAACCACCCATACCATCTAGAATTTGTGCACATTGCAATAGCTCATTGCTGGTTTTCTGCAGAGTTGCACGTGAAACATAATGAGTAATTACATGTTTGGGGTACTGCGTATTCGCATCTTCAAACCTGGCACCAACAATAGTGTTGCTGGCATCAGTTCCATTCTCTGCCAGAAGTCTACGAATTCGATTGCTTTTCGCAATTACAGTATTGTAATGAACTTCGATCAAGGCATTGATCGCTACCCGCTTCTCATTTTTCCAGAAATCAATAACCTTAATTAGATTATTTCGAAGTGTAGCCACTTCCTGCTTCGTAACTTTGGATCCTGCAGGTAGCGTCACAGATCCCCTGTTTTTAGGAGCCTGTTTCGACTGAAGCTCACCTTTGAGCTGTAGCACATTATTCATGAGACTTTCCTTTCAGTTCGCGAGAGGCTGTGCTCTTCGAAACACCACTAAGAATCTCAATCTCCCTTAGAGTGAAGCCTTGAGCGTCAAGCAACGATATGTCCTTGATTTTACGTTCACCATCCGGTATCGCAGCAACATAGAGCCTTCGAAGGTAATCGCTCCCATCTCCTGGCGAGCTAAAGGCAATCGAGGAGCGAATCATGTTTTTGAGCTCTCCAGGATACGGAATTTTCTCCATAAGTCCGATAACCTTATTGAATAAACGCATATCCCTATTCACGAACGAAAATTGCTCCGCATATCCATTCATCAACGAACTTGCTACTTCAGCCAAATCTTTCTGAGAATATTTCCCAAAATTAACCATGGCATCAAAACGACGCACCAGCGCTTTGTCAAAACGATCAAAAAGATTCGTCGTCGCGAATAAGACCAGTCTACCGTCAGATAATGAATCCAAACCTTTCAATAAAGCTGAGGTCGCTCGCCCCATTTCCCGTACGTCATGCGAATCAATGCGATCCATTGCAAGCGCATCGATCTCGTCAAATAACACCACAACCTGTTCGGGATGAGTAAAACTGTTCATTTCAGCAAACAGATTCGCGATATTCTTAGAAGTTTGCCCTAACTTACTGTCAATCAGCACACTGAAATCGACTGTATATAGTTCACGCCGCAATATCGCGGAAAGCTGCTTGACGCTTTCCGTCTTACCCGTACCAGCGGGACCGTAGAAAAGAAATCTGTTAACACCAGCATTATGGCCAATAGCATTGAGCACACCCTGAAGGTCTTTCATGATTTGTTCTGGCAAAGGTAAAGAAGGCTGAGAGACAAGTTCCTTATGCAAAAATTCAGAATGGACAGCTTGCGATGATTGTGGGACAAAAGTGTTGTTATCAGAGAGCAAAGCAAGCACATATTCAGCTAATTCCGTGTCGCCGGAACGATCAAAATCTTTTGCGATACCGTATGCCTCATTACGGAACGCAGCATCATTGTGCTCGGTATAGTACCGTATAAGATTCAATACATCGCGCTTTTTCATAACACCGTCCTTTTATCTTTCAACAAAAAAACATTATCAACAATATATGACTAATTTTAAAAAAAAATTTTCATTTATAGGATAATTGTCCCAATAGTTGTATGCTGGAAACAGCTTTCTTATGACCAAAGGAGTCTTCTCATGGAATCTCTACAGACGATCTGGAATTTTATCAAATCCCTACCTAAGCCCGTGAACTTCATACTTTTGGTGCTGTTCATCCTAATTTATTTAGCACGGAGAATTATTCCTCAGATTACAGATTTCCTCAAATCATCAGGAATCAATCTTTCCTTGCCAAATAGCACAAAAGGACTGAACGAAAGAATCAAGATGCTTGATGAGCTCAACACGACTTTGACTCTGCCCGGTGACGCTGAAGTACTGTCCAGACGCAAACGTCCATTACAAGAAAAACTAGAAAAACAGCAACTACGAAAACAATTCAGCGAATACGTAAAAGACCGTTTGTATTCGAAAGATCCAGCAATCGAAAAATTGTTCAAACCGCAAAAGCTATACGCCTTTTGCATTTACGCACTCTTCTGTGGAACCGCCACGCTGCTTGTCTCCTCACTAATCTTCTTTCTTGTCCCTTGCCACCCGAAAACAAAGAATTGGGTACCTTTCGCAATTTTTTTTGCTGGCATGGGCATATTCCTCATCGGAATAATGGCATGCATATGCATTCAGAAATTGTGGGTTCGCAATCAAATTAGCTTTACTTTCGAATATTACTTTTCACCTATCATCGATACAGTAGGAGCCTTTGCAATCAAATCTGAAGATTCTGCATTTGACCACATGCGAGCAATCCGAAAAACGCACAACCCAAAACACCCTAGAATAGCGACATGGTCAGGGGCCCTAGCAGGCACGGGCACTGCCGGATTTATTGCATCGGCTTATCTCTTGCGCCTATTCCCTAACAACTTACCGTTAACCCTTGTGAATTTTATTTCAACTCTGATGTGGTGCTATGGAGCCGTCTACTTAAGCATTAGCTGTATTCGTTGCTTGAGCCGAACAGCTAATACAGCATATTAACAAAAGCATGCCAAATCCTGAAAATGGTAAAACTGTGTTCAAGTTTTTCACCACACCCCATCGGGATTCGTTACCAGTATCTACACTTGAGAGCATGACCAATACCGCAGAACCGCTCGTTTCCATCATTGTGCCTGTATACAACGCGGCCGATTACCTGCATTATTGCGTGGATTCGATTTTGGGGCAGAGCCACCGGAACCTTGAAATCATCCTCATCGACGACGGCTCTACGGACGGATCGAGCGAGCTCTGCGACGAATATGCGGGCGCGGACCAACGGGTCAAAGTGATTCACCAAGCCAACGGCGGTATCGGCAAGGCGCAGAATGCCGGGCTTGACGCGGCGAACGGCGAGTACATCGCATTTTCGGACAACGACGATATCCTCGACCGACGCAACATCGAGCTGCTGCTGCATGCGCTCGTCTCCACTGGAGCTGACATGAGCAAGGCGCGTTGGCATCAATTCGGAGTTTCGCAGCTTGACGAGGTCGCCGCCGAAGCCAAAAAAGGTGCTTCCGTCCCCGGCAAGATTACGGTTTTCTCGCATCCACTTCACGCTTATCAGACAGTATTCTGCAAATCGCTGCGACTTCTCGGCACGGCACTGGGCCGCGCCACCGAAACGAAATACTTCAACGAGGCCAATTGGTGCCGCCTCTACCGCCGCGAGCTTTGGGACGGCATCCGCTTCCCCGAGGGCGTCTACGCGCAGGACACCGCCACCGCCTGTAAGCTCTATGCGCGGATGGACAAAGTGGCCGACATCGATGTCAACCTCTACAACTGGCTGCAACGCCCGGATTCGGTGACCCACAACATGCGTAGCGCCTCGTTCTACCACGACCACGTCGCCGCGTCGCTCAAGAACATGGACATCTGCCGCGAAGCGCACGTGCTCCCGGCACGTAGCTATTACACGCTGGTAAGTAATAACAAATATGAGCAACAAGCTGCCAAACTGGAATCGACGGAAAATGACACCACTAATGCGAACGGAGCCAGCAATAAATCCGCAGTCTCATCTTCAGAAAAGAAAATCTCACAGACATTGCATATCGCCCAAAGCGACAACGAACAAACCACAAAAGTTCTGCAGCAGCTCAGTCCGTTACAGCGCTTCGAATGCGCAACACTCCGCACCATTCGCCTGGCCGAAAAGTTCGTCTACGACCGCGAAATCAAGAACATGAGGTGAGAAAACTAAGCCGGTCCTTCTTTTATTGCAGACCATACTTATTCTTGTTGACGCCGTTCTTGGAAGCATTCATCTGACGAATCTTGCACTTGCCGGCGTGCCAGCCTCGCAGCATTGCGCCGATTTTCTTGCCTTTGTCACGTTCGAAAAGCAAGACGATAAGCATGTCCTGGGCAATCCTCGCCACGGAATGAAGCCAAGAATACGTGCCCAGTTTTTTATCGATATACAAAGCGTTGCGCTCGATATAGTACCAGCGGAACGGCGCGTGATTCCATGCGATCGGATGCTTGAAGCCGAGGTTGACAGTCCGGCTTTCACCGATTTGATGCGGCATGACCACGGCCTTGCACTCGACAATCGGATACCCCGCAGCCACCAGACGACGCGAGAAATCGAAATCCACCCCGTCGATAAACAGCCAATCGTCAAACCCGCCAATCTCGCGCCATGCGACGACATTGGTCAGGCTACCAGACGTAATACATTCATTTTCATTGCGTTTGCTATGAAAAACGGTGCCGTCCTTGCGATTTACGAGCAAGGGGCAAACGATGCCGACCTTGGCTGAACCTTCTTCCCGGTCTTGCCGATCTTTCAAACAACGTCGGTATCCATCAATCATCCCATCGGGAATCTCAGAATCATCGTCCAGCGTGAGCACCCAGTCGAACCCGGCCTTTTCAGCACACTCAAAAATGCGATTCAATGCCGCAGCAACACCGAGGTTCTTCCCGTTACGCAGCAGCGTGACTTGCGGATACCCGGCCACAAAACTTGCGATATCTTCCACGTTGCCCGACCCGTTGTCAACGACAATGAGCGCCTCGACCTGTTTCAGCAGCGCAGGCACGCTGGCCCGCAAATCGTCCAAAGAGGGGTTAAACGTCACCATTCCCGCTGCTATACGCATCTTTTCTCACCAACGTTTCTGATTCTTGCCGTTATACCCCAAATTATTGCACATAAACTAATGTCATATTCATCTTGTCGAAATTGACTTGATGAGTTCGGATTCTTCATATCCAGTCTTTATTCTTAGTCATAGCCGTAAAGCGATTTCTTGTATTCTAAATTTTGGCAGCGATGCAGATTTTTTTAAAACTGGCTATGAACCTGAATCAAATGAAGCAATGACCTATACGATATAAACGAAAACAAACCAAACTTAGGAGGCGAAACAGAATCCAATCCTTCTTTCATTTTTGACACACCACGGTATAAGCTGGATACATGACTAGACAAGGGAAACCTAAGAGCCTCAGCAATGATTTGGACAACACCTCATCCAATTTAAAAGATGATTCGAAAGCTGTTATCTCGCTGAGGCCTTCGCCACTTTTGGCGCTGGTCATCCCTTGTTACAACGAAGAGGATGCCCTCAAACAAACCTCAAAAGTAGTGCGCGATAAACTCAAAACATTAAAAAAAGAACAAGCAATCGATGCGAACAGCTTTATCATACTTGTTGACGATGGTTCCACCGATAAAACCTGGCAGGAGATTACCGCACTTCATGACCAAGAGCCTGAGCTTTTCCACGGCGTGAAATTCTCTCATAACCGAGGCCACCAAAATGCTTTGTACGCAGGTCTTATGCAGGCACGAGTCTTAAAAGCGGACGTAGCCGTTTCCATGGATGCTGATTTGCAAGACGATCCCAACGCCATCGATAAGATGATTGAGGAATACCAAAAGGGTGCCGAAATCGTCTATGGCGTACGAGACAACCGCGACACCGACACCATGTTCAAACGTGGCTCCGCACATGCTTTCTATCACCTCATGCACTGGATGGGTACCGAGACCATTCCCGACCATGCTGATTATCGACTGATGAGCAGCGCCGCATTGGACGCTTTGTCACAGTATTCCGAAGTCAATCTTTTCCTTCGCGGTATTGTGCCCTCACTTGGTTTTAAAACAGCAAAGGTTTATTACAAGCGTTCCGAACGAGTTGCCGGCAAATCAAAATACCCATTGCGCAAGATGGTTTCCTTTGCCATCGATGGCGTCACTTCGTTTTCCGTCAAGCCGCTTAGCGCCATCACTGCGGTCGGAGGACTATCCGTCATAGTCGGCATCATTATGTTGATTTACACCATTATTTCTCTTTGCACCGGCCACGCCCAATCCGGATGGGCCTCAATCATGTGCTCGTTATGGATCATCGGCGGACTCATCCTCACCGCGCTTGGCATCGTCGGAGAATACATCGGCCGCATCTACTTGGAAGTCAAGCAACGGCCGCGATATATTATCGAAAAAACAATCTGACTATATTCCATCAAGAAATTCGCAGCACGGGAAACAAAATGCAGACAAAAAAGCTCTTAAAAATCGCGAAACTACCGGTTCTTCAAATTGTTTTCTTCACATTGATCGCCCTAGTCGTGCGACTTCACGGATTGAGCTTCATCACGGCGGATATGAAAGTATTTTTGATTCCTTGGTTTCAAAAAATACAAAATGGTGGAGGACTGTTATCGCTTAAACACCAAATCGGAGATTATGGAATTCCTTATCAAACAATCATCGCTCTGCTTTCATATTTGCCTTTTAACCCAGTAAAGATGTACAAAAGTGTCTCGATTTTATTTGACTTTGTACTTGCCGCAAGCGTCGCTTTTCTTATCAGGACCTTCGTGCCTTCAAAAGATTTATTCATCTCAACTCCAGTTTTGGGTTATGCAATCATTCTCCTCTTGCCAACAACGATTTGGAACTCATCTATTTGGGGGCAATGCGACGCAATTTATGCTTCATTCTGCATCTTAGCAATTACTTATGCCGAAAAAAACAAGTTAATACCTTCCTCATTGTTCCTGGGCTTAGCATTTGCTTTCAAACTACAAACAGTCTTTATCCTGCCCTACTTTATCTACAAAATATTGCAAAACTCTAATTTTAAGCAATTTTTATATCTACTGTTGGCAATAATTCCCATGATTGTATTGTCAATACCTGCCTTACTCGTAGGTAGAAATCCTATAGAAATCATTACTATTTACTTCAATCAAGTTTCTACATATAAGGCAATGTCTCTGAATTATCCTTCTTTTTGGCCGCTCATTGCTTCACCACAACAATCAGATTTCTATAGTTCTTCGAGTTTGCTTGCGATTGCACTTGCAGGAATTGCTATACTCGCACTACTCATTTTCGGGTTATTGCACCTCGATACCGATTCACAAACCAATATTGTTATGGCTTTTGTACTTGTACTAACCACTGTGTTTTTTTTGCCGGATATGCACGAACGTTATGGCTATCTGGCAGAGATATTAGTCGTTATCGTCGCGATAATGCGCCCGAAATTCTCGATTATCGCGTTTGTATTAGAACTAACAGCATCAGCAGCATACGGCACATACCTCTTTGGTGCGAGTGTGCCGTTACCAATCCTGTCTTGTGTTAATCTAATTTGCCTGTCAACGAGCTTGCTTCTTTTGATATACCCAACCTTGCAGAATAGCCCCCAAATATCAGACTCAATCGGTTAGGCGTTTATCCTAGCCGAAGATATAAAGCTGATAACCAACTCTTACAATCCTCGTAATAAAGCTAATTATATTAAGAATCGCGGGAATAAAGATAGCGATATAGACAACCTTATTCCTGAACTTACTTTGGATCATCGCTAATATAATGATGATTAACACAGCAGTAACAAACATACTACGGGCACCGGTTGCATAAATCGTCGGAGAGAAATACATAACCATGCCGGCACAAATTGAGGCCAACACCAAAAAGAGAACCACATACTTCTGCTCCAGGAACCTCATCAAAAGAGCAACAAGGCAGACTACGAAAACAGTCCAGAATACATACGGGAAAAGCCAGTCAGCAACGGGTTCGTCCGGGCTGTGAACTTTGAATATGAAAAGAGACGTCCAGAGCTGCATCTTGGGTTCCGAGACCAGAAGGATGAGCTGTCCAGTGATAATCCCCATCAGGCCATAGTCAAGAGGCTGCAAGATGTGCTGCTCGTTCAATGAGGAATCGTTTTGTAGGGCAACAGCATACTCATCACGCTTGAAAGCAACGATAGAAATAACCGCTGCAATAGTCATAAAAGCAATCAGGCCGAACAAATAATTGGCAACCTCGCCGTATTGCCAGACAACACCCTTATTGATTTTCGTCATTACAGAAAGCTGATCGAAGTCAGGATACCAGTGCTTAGTCTCATTGACGGACCTCAACTTAGATCCAGGGCATACGATTTCGATAACTAATCCGACAATCGAAGCACAAGCATTAGCAGCGACTCCGACGTTTACCTTATGATGTTTGACATATATGTATATCAAGGCAATCACAGAAAAAGCGACGACACACGGACCAATCTGTTCAACCCCCATCGAGCCCAAGAATGCAGCTATCACATAAAGGAATTTATATTTTGTGTTCTGGCCACGTACCGCATCAGACAAAAGAATACCACTGAAAACCGCCAAAGAGGACGGCCATAGATAGACAACCGACCCAGCAAGCCAGAAACTTGAATTGAGCAATATCGTCGGCGCGAGAAGCCAATATGATGCGTAAACAAACAGAACAGAACTAGCCTGAACTTTGTGAAACGCTATTCGAACGATGCTATAAACCAGCAAGGTAAGAAATAAGGCATTGAAAAAGCGCCAGACTGTCTGTGGGAATGGAACTGTAAAAGCTGCCGAGGCTTCAGAGAACACACGCCCTGACCAAGTCTTGTAGCGCATAATCACCCATTGGAAGCCATTCATCCGGCGTAGTTCACGGGCATATTTGGCATCGTCGCCAGGGGCTCGAAGAACAAGGAAGGAAATCGCAAAAGTCGTTAGCCAACAAACGAATAGCGCCACACCTGTGCGGAACTTATCTTTATGCAGGACTTTGATCAGTTGTGCACGATTCAAAAGGTTTCCTTCCAATCCTGTAGGTACTGTGGAATAAACAATCTAACTATAGCCCTACCGCTGGCAAATTCCAGATTCAACTTGTTCGATAAGGCTCTGACTGCCTAAAAAGCAAAATTTTCTGGGTTACGTGTAAAGTTAAGTCATCGTTGTGAATATGCCTATGAGGAGCAGCAAAGTCTTATGAAATTGTCTGAAACTAGCGTGAATCGTCTCGGCATCTTTTTCTTTTACGATGAAGATGGCGTCGTTGACGATTACATTTCGACTCTCCTCGAAGGTCTTACACCGTTCTTCTCCGATTTCACCGTGGTTGTTAACGGCAAACTTACCAACGAAAGCCGCGTGAAACTGCTTAAATTTGTGGATAGTACCAAGCTCATTGTACGTGTCAACAAAGGATATGACGCTTGGGCTTATAAAACGGCAATGGATTCTTACGGCTGGGATAAACTCGCAAAATTTGACGAAATAGTGCTCTTCAACGCCACCATTATGGGTCCCATTTATCCATTCTCTGAAATGTTTGAAGCAATGGACAAGCGGGACCTCGATTTCTGGGGAATCACCAAATTCCACCGTGTCGAAGAGGATCCCTTCGGTCGTAGCCCGTTCGACTATCTGCCCGAACACATTCAGTCGCATTTCCATGCCTATCGTAAGAGCCTGCACACTAGCAAAGCGTTCCGCGACTATTGGGACAATCTGCCGGAAATCAAAAACTACTACGACTCGGTCGGTTACCACGAATCCCTCTTCACTAAGCGCTTTGCGGATAAAGGCTTCAAGTGGGATGTCTACGTCAACACTGATGACCTTGAGGGCTTTTCGTATGGGCCCATTACTTTCGCAGCAAAGCAGCTGGTGGAAGAGAAGCGTTGCCCGATTATCAAACGACGCTCGTTCTTTCAATGGTATGGCGACGTCATCTCCCAATCTGTTGGCAACCCTGCCCTGGATCTCTTCGAATATCTGCGCGACCACACCGATTATGACACCGATCTAATCTGGCAAAATGCGTTGCGAAGCATGAATTTGGCGGATCTGATGAAGAATCTGCATCTGGATTACGTTCTGTCACAAAATGAAGGAGCAAAGCTTCCCGAGGGTAAAAAAATTGCTCTTGTCATGCACCTTTATTATATGGATCTCCTCGATCAGACCATGCAATACGCTCGTTCAATGCCTGAAGGCAGCGACCTCATTCTCACCGTCGGCAGTAAAGAAAACGCTAAAATCGTTCAGGATTATTGCGATAAAAACAATCTGCCTTATAACATCGATATACGCGTCATCCAGAATCGCGGACGCGATGTCAGCGCCTTGCTTATTGGTGGCGGCAAGGATCTTTTTAACTACGATTATGTCTGCTTCATGCACGACAAGAAAGTGACTCAGGTTTCGCCGCAATCAGTCGGTGACGGATTCCGCTACAAATGCTTTGAAAACATGCTGCCCACTAAGGAATACGTGGAGAATGTCATCAAACTGTTTGAAGACAACCCACGCTTAGGCATTGCCATGCCTTCACCTCCGAATCACGGTGACTATTTCCCCAATTTCACGTTCACTTGGGGCCCTAATTATAAAGGAACGAAAAAATTCCTTGAAAAGACACTCGGCATTCATGTTCCTCTTGATGTCAAAAAAGAAGCGGTCGCACCGCTTGGCACCATGTTCTGGTTCAGGCCGGAAGCGATGCGCGGCTTGCTCGACCGAAACTGGAAGTACGAGGACTTCCCCCCTGAGCCTAATAAAATCGACAATACGCTTCTGCATTACATTGAACGTTCGTACTGTTACGTTCCCCAATCCAACGGGTATTTCCCAGCCTATATCTTCTCCGACAGGTTTGCACGTATCGAAATCACGAACCTTGCATTCGGTATGCGAGAGCTTACCCGCGCGGTGTCCGACCCTTGGATGAAGAAGAATCTAGAGGAAACCAAGGGGGCGGTCGAGGACGGCAAGCGCTTCCGCAAAAGCTTGTTGCGTGTCATTAAGAATCTCATTAAACGCACGCCAATCATCGGACCGCAAATCGTCAAAGCACGCAAAAAACAAGTCAACTCATAGCGGAATGATAAGGAAGAATAAATCTTGACGAAAGAAGTAGCGCGGAAGAAGGAACCTTCACGCAAGCCTCGCCTCTTTTACCTTGATTGGGTAAGAGCAATTTCTGTTGTTTTCATACTGATTACGCACTTTAATACTCCGGAATTGCTGAAACACCCGATTTTCGTCAACTCACCCTTTCACATTTTTCTTGGCGATTTAGGTGTGTCGCAATTCCTAATCATTTCTGGTGCCGCACTCATGTACACCTACGGGGATGCAGAGCATCTCAATCTTAAGGAATTCTATTGGAAGCGTTTCAAGTCTATTTTTCCAATGTTTTGGCTTGCCTTCCTTTTCGCCAATACTTTTCTTTACATTAAAAATGGCGGCGTGCCTTCAGTAAAAGCACCACTTTGGACGATTATCCTCTCATTTTTCGGAGTGGACAGTTATGCTGCCGCTGCTGGTTATATTACATTTGCGACAACCGGGGAATGGTTCATCGGATTCATCATCATTTTTTATCTGCTTTTCCCATTACTTCGTTATGGGGTGAAAAAGCACCCCGTCGTTACAGCTGCGATTGTTCTTGCGCTGTATTTCGCGACAATAATCTTGAAGCCAACTTTCCGTATTCTTCCACTTGAATTGTTACCGACATCTCGCCTGCCGGAACTTCTTTTTGGTATGTATTTCGTAAAATATTTCGACAAGACGAACACACTGACAGGAATTATCTCAATCGTTCTTCTTGTTCTTCAGCAGATTTTCAACCCCATTCCAAATCCCATCATGACCGTTACCTTGACAGGGGTGGCTTTCTTCCTAGTTCTGACATGGATAGGACCACTACTTGAATGTCAGCCCATTAGAGTTCTCATCGGCACCATATCTAAATATTCTTATGCCATTTTCCTTACCCACCATGTGGTAATCGAGCAGATTTTTACTATAGTCAAGGCATCAAGATATGCAAAATATATGGCCGGAGCCTACGTGCTTTTCTTCGCAGACTGTGTGGTTATTATGATTTTGTCAATATTGCTATATCAAGCTGATTCCAAATTCAAGCAGTATGTCGCGCGAATGTTTAAGAAAACCGATTCTCCAGCTACAAAAATATCGACCTAGATAGTTGTCATATTGATAAAGGGTAGGACCTACTTGTACAGCAGGTTCTACCCTTTATCAATAACATATAAATTATTTATTTGGCCATAATCTGGCGAATCTTGGTGTCGTCGCCCCACACTGCAGGCGAATCATACGGACGATCAGGGAAAGCACCGTATTCAAGCGTGATATCAAGATTGTTTTCTTTGATATAGCGCTCAACGCGATCGGCAAGCGAAACAGGTTCGCCACTGCAGCAGTTGATGATTCCGTTAATCTTATCCTGCGAAACTACAGCTGCGATCTGTTCAGCTAACACATCGACGTTAATAAAGTCATATTTATTCTTGCCCATGGTGAACGGGAAGGTCTTTTTACCGTCTTGTGCTGCCTGAAGCAGTTTCGAGAAAATCGAGCTTCCGCGCAAATCGTCGCCGACGATGTAGTAGGCACGAATCCATTGAGCAATGGCATGATGCTCGTCAGCCAGTTGCAAAGTCGCAGCACGCAACGCATTCTTGGCAATGCCATACATGGAAGCGGGGTTGCAAGGCGTGTTCTCGTCGATCGCGCCTTCCCAGTAGCCGACCTCGTGCATCGTGCCCATGACGGCAATCTGCTTCAAGCCGCTGTCAAGCATCTGCTTGATAAAGCGGTAATGTCCCGACAAATCACCCATATGCGCATCGGAATTATGCTTGAAACCATCACGCCAAGCCATATGTAGGCAGACATCTGGACTTCCCAGCTTTTCAAACAAATCATCATCGGGAGCAAAAAGATCAATCGCCACCTGCTTGGCGCGTGGGTCTATATCCCGAGGATGCCGGTCAGCCGCGATAACTTCCTGGCCACCGTCCAAGAGTGCCTTCACCACATGGCGGCCGATATAGCCTCCGGCCCCAGTTACAAGAATTCTTTTTGACATAGTTCCTTAGTCTATCAGCGTAGACGTAATGAGGTGACTCAAGTTTGTAGAAGAAGTTCGGTTTTTCACAAATCAACCATGACTCTTGCGCTACAGTTCTATGCCAGAGCTTAAAATTAATTTGTTCGCTCGTAAAATCGAATAAAACGGCAAAGGTATCGGAAAGGTCACGATGACAGCAGAATCTGAAATCGTCTCACATCCAGGCAAAAGCAGGGGGCTGTTGGATGTGCCCCACTACCTTTACCTTCTTGACCTGCTGGTCAAGAAAGAGGTGAGGATTCGCTATCGCGGTTCCTGGCTTGGCATGGCATGGACATACGTTAAGCCACTCACTCAATTCATCGTCTTCTATGTGGCCATGGACGTGTTTATGGGCATGGGACGCGCCGGCAACATTCAGGTCTACCCCGTTTACCTGTTTGCCGGTGTCATCGTCACCAACTTCTTCACCGAAGCGTTTGGCAATTGTACACGTTCGATTCTCGGCAATTCCGGACTTATCCAGAAAATCTACCTGCCACGTGAACTGTTCCCGTTGGCCTCACTGAGAGTAGCATTCGTCCATTTCTTTCCGCAGCTTGTAGTGCTTATTATCGGTGCCGCGCTCATGGGCTGGCGTCCAGACCTCAAAGGCCTGCTCATTGCCTTCGCGGGGCTTGTCTCAATTTGCTTATTCGCATTTGGCTTAGGCCTGCTTTTCGGTTCCATAAACGTTTTCTATCGTGATGCCGAAAACATTACGGATTTGGTAGCCATGATTACCGTCTGGGCCGCTCCATGCTTCTACACTTGGCAGATGGTCGCCGCCCACGTACCATGGTGGGTTCTCGAACTCTACTATGCCAATCCCATCGCCATCTGCGTGGAATCCTTCCACCGTGGTTTCTGGTGGGGAGCCACTGACAGGACATTCCAATTTGCAGGCGCTTGGCCGATGCGAATCGGAGAAAGTCTCCTCGTTTCGTTGCTTTTCCTCATCATCGGAGAGCTAACCTTCAAACATCTTGAAGGTCGCTTCGCACAGGAGATCTGATATGAAGAAAAAGACAAATCCTAAACTCACTTTGCCAGAAGATGTGGCCATCCAAGTCAGTCATGTCTCGAAACACTTCTCACTGCGAGCCAATTCCTCCATCAAGGAATCAATCATCAAGCTTTTCACGCCAAAGAAAAGACGACATCACGATCAGTTATTCCATGCTCTTGACGATATTTCCTTCACTATCGACAAGGGCGAAACTGTAGGCCTTATCGGCGTCAACGGCTCAGGCAAATCCACCATGCTCAAGATGATTTCAGGTGTGATGCAGCCCGACAGCGGAGATGTTTTGATTCGCGGTAGACTCGCAGGCCTTATCGAGGTTGGCGCAGGCTTCGCCTCAGAACTCACAGGACGCGAAAATGTCTACCTCAACGGAGCCATTTTAGGGCTTTCCGAAAAGCAGATCGATGAGCGCTATGACGACATTGTGGCGTTCAGTGGAATCGAGCCTTTCATGGACACCGAAGTGAAGTTCTACTCCTCAGGTATGTTCCTGCGCCTTGCGTTCGCTGTTGCCGTCTACAGCAATCCCGACATCTTCCTAATCGACGAAATCCTCGCCGTCGGCGACGAGGCCTTCCAGCACAAGTGTATCGAGCGCCTCAAAGAACAGCAGAAACAAGGCCAGACCATGGTCATCGTCTCCCACAGTGAAGGCCAAATCAAGGAACTATGCCATCGCTGCATCGTCCTCGCCCATTCCCACGTCATCTTCGACGGTGACCCGGAAGAGGCTTTCAACGTGATGCGGCAGAACCTGTAATACTGCTGTCTTTTGAAGTTGTCTAGATTTGCATAGACAATTATCTGATTGGGAAAACAACAATTAAATTAGAGGAAAGAATTGCAAGGTTTACAACGAGGTAATTCCGGACAATCCAAGCAAACGATGCGTCAATCGAACTTGGAGTTGCTTCGCATCCTCTCAATGATGATGATTGTCCTATGCCACTTCTTCTACTACAACAAGTTTTCCCTCGACCAGCAGCCGATGGGACTCAAAAGAATCGTCCTTAAAACTTTCCTAGGCAGCCAAGGCAGAGTTGGCGTCGACATATTTTTCGCAATCTCCATTTGGTTTTTATGCAAGCCAAAGCGTCAGCTCACTTTTCACGATACGTCAAAACGAGCTTGGATTCTTGAACGTACTCTGCTTTTCTGGTCAGCCGTCCTCGGTATAGCGTGTATAGTCGCCGAAATCGCGCCAAAAAATATCTATATGATCTTGAATACGATTCTTCCGACTTTGAGCAATGACTGGGGATATGCGACTTGCTATATCGTCATCCTCTTGCTCATGCCTTTTGTCGTCAAAGGTCTTGCCTGTTTGAAACGCCAAGAGCATTTGATTCTGTGCGCCATCATCATTTTCATCGGCCCTGTTATGTCAACGATACCCGGACTCGAACATCACCTACTTAATAGTGGATTACTGAGCTTTTTGGCTCTTTTGACCCTGGTAACGTATATTCGCTGGTATCATTGCGAACCGGCCAAACCTCTTATCGGCGTGATTTGCTTGGCAATGGGATACTTGATCATCGGAGTCCAAGCCTATTTCGGATTTCAGATTTACGAAATGATGGACATGGGTATTTTATTGGAAACATTCGGCTGGTTCATTCTTTTTTCAAAGTTGCACTTTTCCAGTCGGTTCGTCAATTGGATCGCATCGCATGTCTTCGCTATCTATCTGATCACCGAATTCATACCAATCAGACAATGGCTGTGGGGAACCATATTCGATTACGGTCCCTATTATCATGGACTGGCTTCCATTTTTTATCCTATTGCCGTCACCCTGCTCATAAGCGCAATCTGCATTTTATTTGATATAGCAAAATCGGCAATTTTCAGGTTAACCGTTGACCGTAATAAAGGCCATTGGTTCGAATTGCTTTGGTCGAAAATCTCGATGAAAACAAAACAATCAGGGAGCTAAATTCATAAAGACATATATTTTTCAATTAGAATCAAATACGTGTTTTCACACTGATCAAAATATCGTATTCGGTATTGTATAGATAAGACCGCAGGGAGCGTCAATGAAGGAAAACGAAGGTCGCAAGCTTCAAGTTCGCCAGTCGAACCTAGAGTTGCTGCGTATCGTCGCCATGGTGATGATTATCATGCATCACTTCTTTTTCTTCAATAAATTTCCCCTATACGCCCAACCTTTAAGCAGGAAACGACTGCTGATTCAGACGTTTCTCGCTACCGAAGGGCGGGTCGGCGTCGATTTGTTCTTCGCGCTTTCAATCTGGTTTTTGTGCAAACCACACCGACAAATCACTCTGCATAGTGCTGCAAAACGCTCATGGATTCTCGAACGAACGCTTTTATTCTGGTCCCTGGTTTTAGGCATTGCCTGCATAATCTTCAGACTTACACCGATCAACACAACCCTCATTCTGGAAATGTTCCTGCCGCTACTTACCAATCACTGGTGGTATGCGACCGTTTACGTCATTATCCTTCTTATGTTGCCCATGCTGGTCAAGGTTTTAGGGGTGCTCACCCAACGAGAACATTTCATTCTTGCTTGCATAATCTTCTTCATTGGCCCGATCATGGGCGATATTCCTGGGCTCAATAATCTTATGATCAACGACGATCTCTTGGAAATGCTGTGCCTTTTGGTACTGGTTTGTTATCTACGTTGGTACCACGAACAGCTTCCTTCCCTCGGAATCGGCTTGGCTTGCCTCGCTTTCGGCTATTTGGTCATCGGCATTCAGGAAGCGACTGCAGACACCGTTTTCTCGCAGAATCCTTCGGTTTTTATCTTCCCTAAAATGATGAACCTCGGCATCCTGGTACAAGCGTTTGGATGGTTCGTTCTCTTTTCGCATATGCACTTCCAAAGCCGAATCATCAACTGGATTGCTTCGCACGTCTTCGCTATCTATCTCATCACTGAATTCGTCCCGATTCGAGACTGGATCTGGAGAAGCGTATTCGACTACGGACCGTACTACCAAAGCCGAATAATGGCCATCGTCTACCCAATAGCTGTGGTCCTGCTCATATGCGTGGTATGTATCCTGCTTGATGTCATTAAATCGGCAATTTTCAAACTCACCATTGACCGGCATAAGGGTCGTTGGTTCGAAGCCATATGGAACTGGACTGCCCAAAAAATAGCTAAGAACAACCAAACACTCAAAACCAGCAACGAGCTACAATAAGCCAACAATACCAAGCCGAACCTTTGGTGCATGTGGGTTCGTCATAAGGCCGAATACCGCATATTTGTGCTTGAACCTTGTAGTTATCAACTGAGCGCGTTTGCGGTTCGCGCACACAGGTAGAATAGTGAGCATGACTGAAGAATTTGCTCCTAAGAATATCATCGTGACCGGTGGCTGCGGGTTTATCGGTTCGAACTTCGTGCGCTGGGTGGCGAAGAACCATCCCGAAACGCACGTCACCGTGCTCGACGCGCTGACCTATGCTGGCAATATCGAGAACATCGCCGGCTTGCCCGAGGATCAGGTCGAGTTCGTGCATGGCAACATCTGCGACGCCGAACTGCTTGACAAGATTGTGCCCGGCCACGATGCCATCGTGCATTACGCTGCGGAGTCCCATAACGACAACTCGATCGCCGACCCTGAGCCTTTCATTCAGTCGAATATCGTTGGTACGTACCGTCTGCTTGAAGCCGGACGCAAGTACGACGTGCGTTATCACCAGATCAGCACCGACGAGGTCTATGGCGACCTTGCGTTGGACGACCCTCATCGTTTTACGCCGGAGTCGCCGTACCGTCCGTCCAGCCCGTACTCCTCCAGCAAGGCTAGTGCCGACATGCTGGTTCGCGCCTGGCATCGCACCTACGGCCTGCGCACCACGATCTCGAATTGCTCCAACAACTACGGCCCGTACCAGCATGTGGAGAAGTTCATCCCGCGCCAGGTCACGAACATTCTCGACGGCGTGCGTCCGAAGCTTTACGGCAACGGCCTGAACGTGCGCGACTGGATCCATACCGAGGACCATTCCAGCGCTGTCTGGGCCATCCTCACCAAGGGCAGGATCGGTGAGACGTACCTTATCGGCGCGAACGGAGAACGCAACAACCTTGACGTTCTACATGATATTCTGCGCGTGATGGGTCAACCTGAAGACGCATTCGACTGGGTGCGCGATCGCCCCGGCCACGACCGTCGTTATGCCATCGATCCGACCAAGCTTATGACCGAGCTGGGCTGGAAGCCAAAGCACACGAACTTCGAATCTGGCCTGAGGCAGACCATTCAGTGGTACACGGACAACGAGGACTGGTGGAGGCCCGCCAAGGCGGCTACCGAGGCCAAGTACAAGAAGCAAGGCCAATGATTTTCGTCGCGCGCCGCCCGAAAGGTGTGGCGCGTTTTGTCTTGAAATAGTTCGGCAATTACGTAACGCAAGCGAGGCTAGATATGGCATTTGATTTTGAAAAGGACCTGAAGGTCACTAAGACGAACATTCCGGGGCTGCTGGTGTTCGACCTGCCGGTACACGGCGACAACCGAGGCTGGTTCAAGGAGAACTGGCAGCGCGCCAAGATGACGGCGCTGGGGTTGCCGGACTTCGGGCCGGTGCAGAACAACATCAGCTATAACGACAAGAAAGGCGTCACGCGTGGCATCCACGCCGAGCCTTGGGACAAGTACATCAGCATAGCGGCCGGCGAGATCTTCGGCGCATGGGTCGACTTACGCCCCGGCGAGAGCTTCGGTCAGGTCTATACGACCCGTCTTGATCCGTCTCGCGCGATTTATGTGCCGCGTGGCGTGGGCAACAGCTTCCAGGCGCTGCAGGATGGTACGGTCTATACGTATCTGGTGAACGCGCACTGGTCGCTGGAGCAGAAGAAGACGTATACGTTTGTCAATCTCGCGGATCCGGATCTGCATATCGATTGGCCCATTCCGCTGGAGGAGAGCGAGCGCAGCGAGGCCGACCTGCATCACCCGATGCTCAAGGACGCCAAACCCATGGCACCCAAACGCACGCTGGTCACCGGATGCAACGGACAAGTCGGCCATGCAATCCGTAAGTATGTTCAGGAGCATCAGCTCGACAGCTTTGAATTTGTCGATTCCGATACGTTCGATATCACCAATCCTGCCGCTTATGAGAACTATGACTGGGACCTTTACGGCACCATCATCAACACTGCAGCCTTTACAGCGGTAGACAAGGCCGAAACTCCGGCAGGACGCAAGGCGGCATGGAACACAAATGTCAATGGCGTTGCGAATCTCGCCAAAGTTGCTACGCGTCACGGCATCACTCTCGTTCACATCTCCAGCGATTACGTTTTCGACGGAACCACCGAGCAACACACGGAGGATGAAGGTTTCGCTCCACTCGGAGTCTACGGCGAGACCAAAGCCGCGGCCGATGCCATCGTTTCCACTGTCCCCCGCCACTACATCATCCGCTCCAGTTGGATCGTCGGCGATGGAAAGAACTTTGTGACCCGCATGCTCGGCCTTGCTGAGCAAGCTGCCGAAACGCAAAAACAGACCGCACAGGCACCCAACGACCAAAGTGGCCGCCTGACTTTCGTCGGAGACTTGGTCAAGGGCATCTTCCATCTGCTCGACTCCGGTTGCGATTATGGCACTTATAATCTCACTGGTTCCGGTCGCGTTGCTTCTTGGTACGATATCGCCTCCAAAATCTTTGAGCTTGAAGGAGTCGATACCAAATACATCGACGCGAATTCTGTAGATACTTATGCCGCCCAAACCGGCGGTTCTAAGCGTCCGCACCACTGCGCGCTGGATCTCACCAAGATTCGCAAGACTGGTTTTGAGCCTACGAATTGGGAAGAGCTTTTAGAAACGTATCTGGCAAACCACAAGCGCAATCAGGACTAAGGAGGCACCATGAAAGGTATTATTCTCGCAGGAGGTTCGGGCACACGTCTTTATCCGTTGACGACGGTAACCTCGAAACAGCTGTTGCCTGTCTACAACAAGCCGATGATCTACTATCCAATGAGCGTACTCATGCTCGCAGGAATTCGCGATATTCTAGTGATTTCCACACCTAAAGACCTGCCGAATTTCGAGCATTTGCTCGGCGACGGCAGCCAGTTCGGCCTCAACCTTTCCTACAAAGTGCAGCCCAGCCCCGATGGTCTCGCCCAGGCGTTTATCATAGGTGAGGACTTCATCGACGGCGATTCCTGCGCGCTGGTGCTCGGCGACAACATCTTCTACGGCAATGGCCTGAGTCAGGTACTTAAGCGTGCCGTCAAAGTGAAGCATGGCGCTTCCGTATTCGGCTATTATGTCGACGATCCGGAACGCTACGGCGTGGTGGAATTTGATAGGAACAATAAGGCCGTTAGCATCGTCGAAAAGCCGGAACATCCGGCTTCGAATTACGCTGTTACAGGCTTGTACTTCTATGACAATCGCGTGGTCGATTTTGCCAAGCAGGTCAAGCCTTCGGCGAGAGGTGAGCTGGAAATTACCGACCTTAACAAAATGTATCTCAACGATGGGTCGCTGAACGTGCTGACGCTGAG
The DNA here is from genome assembly GCF_029395535.1 of Bifidobacterium sp. ESL0732. Lineage (NCBI taxonomy): Bacteria > Bacillati > Actinomycetota > Actinomycetes > Bifidobacteriales > Bifidobacteriaceae > Bifidobacterium > Bifidobacterium sp. ESL0732. The sequence continues at coordinate 2,151,770 of NZ_CP113920.1, forward strand.
CCGCGGCTATGCTTGGCTTGACACCGGCACCATGGACTCACTGTATGAAGCCGGCGAATTCGTCCGCACCGTGGAACGTGCACAAGGTCTGCCGATTGCAGTGCTTGAGGAAATCGCCTACGAAAACAACTGGATCAGCCGCGATCAGTTGCTCGAAGCCGCCCACAAGTACGGCAAGAGCCCCTATGGCCAGCATCTATTACAGGTGGCAGAGAACAAGATTCTCGCTTCTGATCTTTAAAGTTTCTTTGGCTGTTATTATTTGCAAATAAGTACAAAATTGTAGTTGCATGCACAAAATGGGTGGGAACCGAATCACTTGTTCGATTCCCACCCATTTTATCTGCCATAAGGATGTAGCAGGCTACCTCAACTTATTAAACTCCAAATGCATATGTTCTGGTGTCAGCAAGCCGGCCATCCGATGTATAAAGCTCATAGTGAGTCCAATACACACCCCGATGTGGTTGCCAAGTAGCCCATTGACCCCAAAATTGTGATACCCATTGCCTCGCGTTGTAGTCGTAGATTTTGACCACATATCTAGCCGAAGGATCATTGGAACTCATACCAAGCAAAATGCCATTGCCCTGATAACCTGCGTAAGTCCCCGTAATCGCAGCATAACCTGCCGAATAGCGGAATGAGATGGTCTTAGTCCCAATCAAATTATGGCTTGAAGCATTACGAACTTCCAAGTGAAGCCAAAAATCTCCAGGCTCAGCCTCCCAGCCTGCCCAATTAGCACCATTCCAATCGGCAATATTAGTCCATATATGAGTGTTCAGATTATATGATTGCCACTTGTATTCCAAGTTTCCTGGCACATTGACAGCCGCTCCTACGGCAATATCTTCTTGCCGAACCTGCCACAAAAGGTTAATATCGCTTACAAAATTATAATTGCCAAAAGCATTGATATCGACATTCCCGATACCAGGAACATTACCATCGTCGGCATACTGCCAGCCACGCTCGTTGGTGGAATATCCAAAATTAGTGCGCGCCCCATAACTTGCAACCCAACGAGTTCTGGAACGAATATTGTATGAATTGAGTGCCGTATTTAGATAATATGTATAGGAATAAACAGCCACATTACCGTAACCATTCAATTGCACCTGCATGAAGAAATTATTGACAATACCGTCGTAGGTACCGGAATCTGATGGCGGCACACGCCCTGAATCAGTCCAATATTCAAGATCATAGAAAATCGGATAGCTCAGATCACTTGGGTTTACACCGACGCTACGTAATTTACCAACTAAATCAGAGCCTTCATAAGCACCTTCAGATGGCGTTGCCGCATACGAATAGAAATAAATGCCAAAGGGGATGCCAAGTCGCTTGCATTCGTTGATATTGCGTTGGGCCTGATAATCAAACCTATTACCCCAGCCGAAACCAACACGAATAATTGCACCTTCGACACCATTATTTTTCGCGGTTTGCCAATCAATATTGCCTTGATATTCAGAAACGTCCACCACACCTTTGGCCTGTTGTGCGAAGAGATTGCCACCGGCCTCGAAGAATGCTGGGGTATTGTTGTAGCTACCCCAATAAGCACCCCAATCACCATTGCCTAACGACACGTTGCGCACGGTGCCGACTGGTTTATTCGTTGCCTGGGCTTGAACCTTGGAAGCGGCATTTGCATTGGTCGAAGCGGAATTATTACCGCTGGGAGTATCCGAAGAAGAACCCGATTCCGCGTTATCCGTCGCATTAGCATCGCCGCCGTTCTTTTGGACGGCCTGCTTCACTTCATCGGCGGAGACAGGAATAAATCGCTTACCATCCGTCTTGGCCAACGGGTCCGGCTGCTTATCCTTGGTGCCAACCACCTTCGGGTCGGTTACCGGCTTGCCGGTCTCTATATTCTTTACCTGACCGTCCTTGGTCACGGCCAAATCCTTCGAAACCACCGTCGCGTCATCAGGTACGGCGGCGCTGACCTTGTCGGGCAGCTTCTGGCTCGGGTTGTCCGGCATGGCGTCTTTCGGCGCATCTGCGGCCGGAGACACCTTCTGATTGCCGATGGTCTTAGCACCGAAGCCATTGCGCTGCCTGTCACCGTCAGCCCCTGAAGACACAGAACCGATGCCGGCCTGATCGAAGCCGCTCAGATTCGTGTCCGTCGCCGCCTGTGCCGGAACCGCTGTCAACGCAAGCCCCAGCGCTGGCGCCGCCAATACGGCCGCAAGTTTGGCGGCCACCTCAACTAATCCGTTCTTCATTTTCTTTCCCTTTAGATAAGTCTTCGGATAGCTCGACGCCAATCGAGAATCCGGTTTGCCCGCATCCGCTCCATGCGCTTTCCGCAGCGGCTCTCGACCCGACATGTTTACCATCTTTTTGCTTTCAGTTTTATTCTTTGTCCAACAAAACGAACGCTGCCCCATGCAGCAGGGCTAATCACGTCCAATCCAATGTAACAGTAATACTTATAAGGAAAAATAGGGATATATGGGACGAAATATTAGCAAAATCATAACAGTTAATCACGCTCTGACTAAGAATTAGCATTCTGTATCTCCGTTTGCGTTTGCCGAAATTTGCCTAATTCAGATAAACAAAGCGGCAAAGTTGCGGCATAACGCGACAACATCACCATCGGTTGTGTGGCCTTAAATAGGAGTCAACACTATTCAAAATCAACAATATCGGGAATAATACCCATTGTGACCCGCCAGAGAGCCCCGGCCAATTGCCACTAATATCATCAGACCTGATAACAATTACCTAAATGATATAAAGCAAAACTAACATTTTAAATGTTAGTTTCACGACATTTATTCGTCACTAATCCATCAACTGAATATTTATTTGTCGGAACCATAGCAAATAGGCGGCATAGTGACGAAATCTACAAAATTCAGAACCTCCACCCAAAACTCGTGTGCTACACTGAGTGAGTCGGCACGGCAAAGTGTCGGAAAGATCTGAACGAGTTGTTCTTGCGAAAAGGATGTTCATAGTAACATTTTCGAACAAAACATCCCGTCGTCTATTGGCAAGAAAGTCGATAGGAAGGAATGCATCATGGCAGATGACAAAACCATCGTCGTTGATCCGGCGCTGTACGGCGAAACCGCAGCAGAAAAGACCGCAGAGGCCAACAAGGTAGCCCGCAAATTCGGCATCGGGGACGACGCCCTTGCCAAAGTCGAGGATTTCAAGAAGGAACTGACCGACCATAACGCTTGGGATTTGCCGTTTATGGGCTATATCGACGAGGACGGCTATGGCTATGCCTACGTTCCCGACAAGGCTATCGCGCCGCCGAACTGGGATGCACACGCGGCTTTCAAGGCCCTGCCCTACGATGCCCAGACCGCGTTCGCGATTCGTATGCTCTTCACCCACCGCGACGTCGACCGTTACGGCGCCACAATGTTCCTGCACTATGAGCGCAACTTCGACATCAAGTTCAAGGAAGACTGAAGATAACCAGTCTTTGCAAATGCGATAACGCTATGTTCGCCGGCACTCTTTCCATTGGAGGGTTTCGGCGAGCATAGCGTTATTTTGTGTGCCTCGACCAATCAAGAGGTCACAGAATTAGTGGTTTCAGCCTATCGAACCTGCACTTTTTCACGTCACTGCCCAAAACGTGCAGTTAGCGCCATCCATAACGCACTTTTCGTGTATTACCGTCAAAAAAGTGCACATTACGCTCTTCAACATGCATAATTCACGCATTACCATCAGAAAAGTGCAGGCTGCGTTCTCCAACTTGCACTTTTCTGACGCTGGCTTACAAAATACCATTGAACCGCCACGCCGGCGCCGAAATTGCTTGCGAAGCTCGGGACCTCATGATATCTTATTTAAGTTGTGTGTTGTGAGGTCTGCTTGCAGGCTCGGCAATGTGCATGCTGGAGAATTCGCCTAGTGGTCTATGGCGCACGCTTGGAAAGCGTGTTGGTGTAACAGCCTCACGAGTTCGAATCTCGTATTCTCCGCCACTCCGAAACCCCTTGATTTTCAAGGGGTTTCGTCATATCTATGACACTGCCGAAAATGGTTCTATGTTATTGCTTTGTTATTAAAACGAAATGGTCTCGCTATAACCTTTGGAAGCTGGGTTATAGGCCAAAAAGTCGTGTGGGCTGTCAACTGAAGCCGACAGCCCACACAGAAAAAACCGCGAAGAACACGGTCAATCCCAAAAATCAATACATGATTTCTTGGGTAGTAGCGGTGTGACGCGCGCCTGCGTTCTTTCGGAAACGGCGACCGCGCAAACGGGACGGCAGGCCGATAAGCGCGGCGTGGCGCACCGGGGATGGACGGCTCGCGGGACGGAGCACACGGCTCAGGATCGCGGCGACGAGGCCGATGACGAGTATGGCGATGGTAGTCAATATTGCTAAGATCACGGGATCTCCTTTGGCGTTGTTGGGGTCGGGAATTGGGTCCGGGATGGGCTGACGGGTGCCAGTGATAACCAGGCGCTGGGTGTTGACGCCGTAGGGCGTGCAGGTCATGAGCGTCATCAGGTCGCGGCCGGGCACGACCTTATATAAATAGGTATCGCTCGGGTCGATGACGTGGATGCCGACCACACGGTAGCCCATGGTGCGGTTGAGGGTCTGCACGTAAAACACGTCGCCGCGGCGCAGCTCGTCGATGCGCGTGAACAGCAATGCCGTGCTCAGGCCGCGGTGGCCGCTCAGGACGGCGTTGGTGGATTTACCGCCGACCGGCAAGCTCGTGCCGTACAGGTGACCCACGCCTTTGAGCAGCACGTCGTCGGAAGTGCCATGATAAATCGGCAGGTTCACGGAGACCTTGGGGATGCGGATGGTACCCATCACGCCGGTGCCGTCGTTCAAGAGTGACTGGTATTCCGCGTCTTTCGCGCTCTGCGGCTTGGGTTTGGCGGCGGTTTTGGATTTCCTGGCACCGGAAGTGCCGGAACCGGAGCTGGAATTGCCGGAACTACCCGCACCATCCGCGTCGGCGAAGGGATCGGCGAACTCCCCCAACGTCGTCTGCCCGGAATCGGCGACCTTCCGGTTATAGGCCTGCACGCGGTGGTATTCGTCGATGGTCTTGCCCTGCGGCCACTTCGCGATGCGGTTGACGGCGGTGTTGACCTCCTGGTTCTCGCGGTAGGCATGCACCAGCCAGATGGTCGGGAACCACGAGATGGCCACCACCAGCGCCACCAAGCAGCAGACGATCAGCACGTCGATGATGACAGCGAGCCTGCGACGCCACGGGCTGATGCGCGCCTCGCTGCCGTCGATGATCGTCTCGAACATCTGCAATCTCAGCGGCAGAACGTTGTCGGGCTCTACTACCATCGTTGCCTCCCTACCGGAACCTGGACCATTCGGCGAATAAAAGTATGGATGAAACTGTCGGATAACAATCCGTAAAAAATATCGGGTAACCATACCTGCGGAATATCAGGAAAGCGCCCATAAAACATCAAATAAAAGTACGCGCAAAACTTTCGGGAAACGTTCGGTGAGTTAGCCGAAACGTTGGCGAAAGCTATCGGCACAATAAAAGAAAAGTATCGGAAACGTATTCGTAAAACGTCGGAAAAGTATTTCTTCAGGTATCGAAATATATGCCGAAAACCATAGACACGAATATCGAAATCAAAATTCGTAATACTTTCACCAAAATGCAGGAGACGGACCCGTCTCCGAGTTCCGCCTCCTTCAAATCAGCGAACCGCTTGACACACACCGCTGTCAACTCAACATCTAGCGCACAGCACGTCAACACGCAGAAGCGCCGTGTCTCGACCATCTGAGATGCAAGATACACGCTAAGCGATTTCCATTGAAAGCGCCTACCGACTCTACTCGCGAATCTTACGACGAGCAGTGATGAGCAGCGCGGTGGCCAGCATCAGCGCGACGACGACAAGCAGGGCGAGGATCGCGCCCGCGCCACCGGTCATCGGCAGCTGCGAGATTGAGGTGACGTTGCACACCACGATGGCGTTGGTGTTGTCGGCGCTCTCGACGACGGATTCGGCGGGAGCCCAGTTAACAGTCTTGCCCTCGTGGATGCCGTCGGTGAACGGGGTCGTGACATCCTTGCTGGTCAGGCCCCAGAAATCGCCCTTGGAAACCTTGACCTGGAACTGGACGTCACTGGTCACCTTGGCATCGGACGGACGCGGAGTGGTGTCATCCACGGAAAGCTTGACTTGGAAGTCCGGCAGGAAGGAGTGGGAGTAATCCGTCGCCTCCTTGGTCTGCGCAATCTCATAGACACCTTCGCCGAGGCCGGTGACGGTGATCTTGCCCTTGCTGCTTGTGGACAGCGTGGTGGACACCGTGGTGTCGCCTTCCTGTGGGGCGACGACCTTCTTGTAAGAGCCATCGGCGAGCTTGCGGAAGGAGATGTTCTCGCTGTCGTCCTGGGCGGACGCACCCTGAGACACGGACTTGATGGTGAACGTGGCGCCGGTGAGCACGGTGCCGTTGAGCTTGTCGGCGTTCAGCAGGCTGAAGTGGCGGAAGTGGATCTTCGCGCCCGTTCCGCCGTCGGTCGGCGAAACGGATGCCACGGAACCGTTCGCAGCACCAGAGTTCACGGCACCGCCGTCACCGGCGGTGGCGGCCGCATTCTTGGTCTGGTCGTTGACGTCGTTGGAATAGGAGAGCGAGACGCCGTTGGATAGGCCGTCGTTCTCATCGGCGTTGTCGTTGACGGTCATCTCATAGGTGACCACGATCGAATCCTCCCAGATGTACTGCTGGTCGGTGATGACCGAGGAAAGATCGAAGTCGATGAAGTCGGTGTCGCCAGTGCGGCCATCGGCGCTGGACGCGCCGGTCTTGACCGTGTAGCCCTTGGCGGTGCCGGTCTGGGCATCCACGTCATGGCCGTTGATGGTCACCTTTTCGCTGCCCTGCTTGTAGGTCAGGCCCTTGCCAGGCTTATCGACCATCGTGTAGATGAAGTGGTCGAAGCCGGTGGTCAGCGGCACCTGGCCGGTGAGCTGGTACTTGACGGTTCCGCCGATCGAGGCGTCGGTGGACACAATCTTCTTGTCGATGGTCGGGTTGTAGCTCTTCATCTCGATGCTGCCCAGCGGATCTCTCATGTCTGCCATCTGGGTGTACTTGGTGTTTGCATCGATGGTGATGCCGGTGCCCACGAGCATTGGGATGGAGTTGGAGTTGGCGCCGGACTTGGTGCTGGCGCTCGTCGCCTCCCCAGTCACGTCCTCGACCACGTAAAGGCCAGGAGCAAGACCCGAAATGGTGACGGTCGACTTGGAAGTATCGCTGTCGGTCTGCACGTCTTCCGGCTTGGTCGCAGTCGCCTTCTTCACCAAATCGGAAAAGTGGGTGGTGCCATGCTCGGCCTTGGCCAGAGCAGTGACGAACTTACGCAGGTTGCCGTCGCGGCCCCACGCATCGGCCTTGGTACCGCTGTTGGAGACCTCGTCCTTATTGGCACTCGCGACGCTGTCGGAGTGGTAGCCGAGCCACTTGGAGGCGACTTCACCGACCGGATTGCCCTTGTACTTGGCATCCTGATCGGCAGGCTTGATGACCCCGTCCAGAGCGGACTGCGCAAGATCCTTTGCCTGCCCGTCGGTTTCGACGCCGATCTCGCTGAGCTTGTCGCCCGAGGCGCTGGCGTAGGCGTATGTGCCGATTCTGACAGCAGCGAAGGAATGCCCTGCCATCGCAGCAGTCTCGCCGTGAATGGCAATGGTTTCCTGATTCTTGGTCGGCATGGTGATGCGCCCGGCATCTTTGGTCGAAACGTCGACCTGGCCGGCCGCGTTAGCGACGCCGAACGGCGCCAGCGCGAGCAGCGTGGCCGCCGTAAGCGCGACCCCTGCCGCACGACGAATCGTCTTATCAAACAACATGGAAGGATACCCTTTCTTATCGGTTTCTTTTTCATTCCATAACGGCCCACGCATTCAAGCCGCAAAGCGACGGTCATGGACCAAATCTTTGATTATCACTGAGTTGGTTCAGTCAGCGGTCTTTTTCATTTATAAGACTTTTATTATTTATTTGTCTAATTAATAAATGGCGGATGCAATCCACCGATTTGTCATCTCGATTGCAGCCATGAGGCCAACAGCAGCCAGACTTTTGCATTGCCCTGCAACGCAAGCCGTCCGGGTATCGACCTCACAGCGACCTCACAGCAACTCAGACAAGCGGTATCTCACCCAGAGTGCCTGGCGTTCTGCCCCCGAGACCGGAACCACACCAGCGAGACGCAGGCGGCGATCAGCAGCGCCGTCACACCGGCGAGCAGCAACATCACTCCAAACCAACGCGAACCGGTGAACGGCAGTGCGAGAGCCGGCAACGGTTCGGTGAGTTTGGCCTTCGCCAGGTTCGAAACGTTGCCGTGCCCGTCCATCTCCACACCGTCGATATTCCTGTTGTGGTTGCTCTGCAGCGTACCGGCACGATCGGTGGCCTGCACCGTGATGTTGCCCGGCTTCATTCCATCTGGAATGTCGGCGTGCCAGTTACCGTCCTTGTCGGTTTTCACCGTAGACGACCTGCCGTTGGGCCAGGTGATCTTCACCGGAATGCCGGAGTTGCCATCGTAACCGACCGTGTTTTCCGTGGGTTTCAGCGAACCTTCGGCGGTTGTCTCGGGAATCGTCACCTTGCCGCTGAGGCCCTTGTCTCGTCTTACGGTCTGGCTGACCGAAACCAGCGGAGGAATCATATCGATAATCTGGTTATTGGCCCTGCCGATAGCCGGACTTGCGCCGGCAAGCGAAACGTCCTGACGCACCGCGGAAATCTCATACAACACGTGGTGGTAGTAAGGGTTGGAGGTCTTCACGCCATTGGCGTCCGTACGATCCTTGTCGAGGAAGACCGACGGGTCAACGGAACACGTCCAATTGGCTTTCCAAGCGTCGTCGGAGATGGCCGTATCGCCGTCAGCCGGGCGCTTAGTGACGTCAAGATCTTGTACCGCTCCGACATAGCAGAGCTTGTAGGAAGGATCCGGGACCTCGTTGTTGTTGCTCGGATCGATACCCGTCGGCAACTGGTCCGGTTCGCTCTTGGTCGCGGCAGTCGGTACGTTCCCCGATTCCGACGAGCCTGACGACCCATCCGTCGGCGTTGAAACCGACGTGGAGTTGGTAGAGGAATGAGCGACACTGGTCTGCGGCCTGGCATAGACCCAAATCCGGTCAGTGCCGTGCGGCGCCTTGACCTGCCCGCTGATGACTACTTTCTTGCCTTTGGCGGGAACAGGGGTGACGCCGTCGGCGGCAGTAGTGCTGTGCGGTGAGGAGACCAGTCTGATTTCCGGGTTGACGTTGATTCCTTGCTGGAAATAGCCGTAGGCGGTGTTCGAAAACTCCGAGACGACGTGGAAGGCGCTCGTATCGGTTTGCGTGGCGTGGTATTCCACCACGTTCTCCTTGTCGGAATCGATGTCGTCATCATCTTCCACCGACCAGATGCCTATACGCTGGCCCGTGTCGTCCTTTGTATCCGTGCCGGGTTTCGGCTGGACGACGACCGGCTTACCCACTGCGATGCCTGTACGGTCCAGATTCTGCGGATCACTGGGATCGAAGGGGTTCTTCGGGTCTGAACGGTAGACCTGCACGGTGTCGCCGACGATGCCGGTGCCGGTAATGATGCGCTTCGAGCGCTGCACATAGCCCGGGAACTTGTCGATTTCCGGAGGAGCAGGACGCGAGATGCTGTACTTGTAAAACACCGTGCCCATGGTCCAGCCGTCACTCAGGCGCTTCTCCACATCACCGCTTTTGTTGGTCTTTTCCTCATTCACCATTTTCCAGTTGATTCCCGGATTGTCCTGCGGCACCGTGGTGGCGCAGCCGCTGGCGTCGAGATTCGGCCAAGTCACCAGCTTGAAGTAACCGTCCGACTCGGTGCCATCGTCAAGTTTCTTGGCTTTAGCGAAGTCGATCGAGCCGTCGCGGAGCTGGTCCTTGGCGTCAGGATCGTAGAGTTTGTTTGTCTTGCCGGGATCGTTGTTGTTATAGGCCATGATATTGGTCTTTTTAGGGTCAGCACGGTATGGTTTGCTTCCCGACTCGTATGCAGCATCCTGACCGGTGACGAATTTGGCACCATCTCCGGTGAGCCCGGTTACGGGCACCCATTCGTCGTTATTCCTCAATGCGACCCATTGATACCAATACGACGTGTATTGATGGCAAGCATCTGTTGGCGCACTGTGCTCCCCGTAGTACCAGCTGATGAGGAACGAGTCCTTGGGCGCGATACCTTCTCCCACTTGAGGCGTCGATGACGTACGATGAGCGCGATAATTGTTGGGATTAGTCGTATGAGAGGCGCCGGAAGTGTCCGTGAAATTCCCACCCAAACCGTAATCGGTGACCATGCCCCAATAAGGTTGTTCTCCAGTCCAATAATACCCGTAACCATCCCAAGAGAGGAACGCGGCCGGCTCCTTGCAGGCATCTTGGGAATCACCCGCACAAGTTCCCGGGAAGATATGGACCTGCTGGTTTTCCATGATATTGGTGCCCAACGGGGCATTTTTCAGATAGTTGAAATCAGACGAGTCATTTTTCGCTGATTTGCCAACGATAGCATAGACTGGGGCAGCTTGCGTAACCCGGCCTTCTTCCTTCGTGGTCTTTCCCTTCCACCACAATGTGGCACCAGCGTCGGGATAGTTGATATCACCTTCCAACGAGATGGTGACGTAATCGTAGTCGCCAATCTGGCTGATCTGGTGAATGGTAAAGAACTCGTCTTCGTTGCCGGCCCACGCGTTCGCACCATCAATACCATCGCCGGTGTCGGCGTACTTAACATTTCGGTAATTGTTTTTGATTACTCCATTTCCGTCAGACCCATCCATATAGTTATATGCGATCTTAAGACCCGTCTCACCGTGGCTTGCAGTAGTCGCGACTCTCTTGCCGTCCTGCCCATTCTGGTAATACGACACCTCGCCATGAGCCACACGAATCACCGCATCCACACGTTCCTCGTCAACCTCACTGTCAATAGAGTTGTTGTCACCAAGTATCTGGAAGAGCATCGGTTTGCGGCTCGCGCCCGTGGGTGAGTTGGGGCAGTCTGTGGAGCGCCAATCGACGGGATTATTATTTGCGTCCTTGAAGGTCGTGCAGACGTCGTTGGCGGGCGTGGCCGCGGTGGCCTCGCTCGGCGCAACGGTGCCATTGAGGGTTGCCAGCAGCGTCGCCAGCACGATCAGCACGGCGAAAATGCGCGTCGTGGCCTTCGCGGCATAGCGACGCTTCACGCCCTGCCCATGCTCTGACACGTCGAGGCCCTCTTGCCTTCTGTATCCATCGTTGCCTTTCACCACAATCACCTCTAGCGCGATAGTCCGCGCGACATCGAAATTGTTGTACGTGTTGTCGTACTTCTTGCTAAGTTCTCTGGTACCTGTCGGTATGAAATTTTCTGCTGCGTATCGGTAGCCAAGCGAGAACGTCAAACGGTCTACATGACTTCATCGATCGCGTCGTCTTCCAACGGAATCGCATCCCGCTTTTAGACAACGAGAGACAAAGATGCCATATAAAGTTGACAAAATGGTTCACATATAGAATAATTTAATGTCTAAATAATTAGACTAATATTTATCATCTTTGATGTTTTTTCGCAGTAAACTTCCTCTTGCGTTTTTTGAAATCGTTGAAATTCCAGCGCTATTTCTATTGCACTACATAAGCGACTACATATCACAACTTCGTCGGCGACAGCGCCAAAGAAGGTACGAATGCGACATTCCACATACCTTAAATGTGAATATAACCACATCGCCAATTCGGCGTGTCAAACGTTTCTTCATGCCCCATTATTTCTATCTAATCAGGTAGTAGCATCGACGCCGGTACCTCCAGGACAAAAGAGACCGACAATAATCCGACTACGCGTCGAAAAGCAGAAAAAGTCGATTGTAAATCTGCTTTTCAACGCAAGACTGAAACTACGTGCGTCGAAAAGCAGAGAAACAACCCTGTAAATCTGCTTTCCAACGCATTCGTTATACTCGAACGCTTACCGTTCAGGTCAGACCGCCCAGCAACCGCTCAAATGGCGTCAGCGTCACGCTCACCGGTACGCACGCGGGTAACCGAATCGAGCGGTACCACCCACACCTTGCCATCGCCGATGGTGCCCGTCCGCGCGGTTTTCACGATGATATCGACCAACGGTTGAGCGTCGGCGTCGCGCACCGCCACCTCCACACGGATCTTGGGGATGAGGTTGACCGAATAACTCGCGCCACGGTAAACCTCGGTATAGCCATGCTGCTCACCGCAGCCATTGACCTCGCTGACCGTCATGCCTTCTACGCCGGCAGCCGCAAGGGCTTCTTTGACTTCGTCGAACTTCTGTGGCTGAATAATCGCTGTTATCAGTTTCATTACTTCATCTCCTTCAGGAGAGCGGTGGCTTTACCTACAAAATCGTACGCGCTCTCGCCTTGGTCGGCAAGATCGACGCCGGAAAGTTCCTCATCTTCGTTGACTCTCCAACCGATGGTCTTTTCGAGCACAAAGGCGATGACGAAGGTAACCACAGCGGAGAAGACGACTGCAGCGAGCGCCACTACCAACTGCACTGCGAGCTGTCGCCAACTGCCACCGGCGAAAAGGCCCGTGCCCTGGCCGAAGAAACCGATGAGGACAGTGCCGGTGAGCCCGCCGACGCCGTGCACGCCGACCACATCGAGGGAATCATCGTAGCCAAAGCGGAATTTGAGGCCGCATGCGAGGCAGGTCAGAACACCGACAATCGCGCCGATGACCATGGCCCAGAGCGGCGAGACGACATCGGCCGACGGGGTGATGCCGACCAAGCCTGCCACCATACCGGAAGCCGCTCCAACCGCCGTGTAATGGCCGGTGCGAATCTTTTCGGTGAAACCCCAACTCAGCATTGCTGCAGCGGCGGAAAGCGAAGTACTCACCCACGCGTAACCGGCGGTGCCGTTGGCCGCGAAGGCGGATCCGGCGTTGAAGCCGAACCAGCCGAACCAGAGCAGGAACGCGCCGAGCATGACGAAGGGGACGTTGTGCGGACGGATCGGGGCCTTGCCGAAGTCCTTGCGCTTGCCGATCAACAGGACAATGACCAGCGCCGCGACCGCCGCGTTGATGTGGACGACGGTGCCACCAGCGAAATCATGAACGGGCGCACCGATGAATCTGGAAATCGGACCATCGGCCGAAAGCAGGCCACCGTTCCAGACCATGTGGGCCATGGGCGCGTAGTCAAGCGTGACCCAGATGGCTACGAAAATCATCCACGTGCTGTATTTGATGCGTTCCGCGAGCGCGCCGGAAATCAACGCGACGGTGATCATTGCGAAAGCGAGCTGGAAAGCGACATCAATGCTCACCGGGTATTTGTTGCCGTTCGGCGTGAGACCCGTGGCGGTGAAGATGCCGTCCTTACCGGCTTTCATCGTGTCGCCGAGCAGAAAACCAGAGGCCGGGTCGCCGAAGACACCGCCGATATCCTTGCCACCCCAGGAAATCGACCAACCCCAAAGGGCCCAAATCACGGTACTCACCGCGAGCGCACCCGCGGAGAGCATGAGCATGTTCAGCACCGCCTTGCGACGGACCATGCCTCCGTAGAAGAACGCCACCGCGGGCGTCATTAGAAAGACGAGCGACGCACAGACCAACATCCATGCGGCATTTCCAGTATCCATTTCGCGTTTCCCCTCTCCGGCCTGTTTTGCGCGACGGGGCTCGACGCGCCTTGAACCGTATGTGGCTATGAAACACGGGAAACGTAAGGAGAAGTTTGACGCGAGATTACGGCGATGTAAAAAGCAAGCAACTATCGAAACATAATGGTTACGTTCATTCAACGAGGCTGTCGTCATGCGACAGGAACCGGATTTCGGCCGACAAGGGCAGAAACAGCAGACGACCACTCCCACATGCGGCGGATGACCACTGCTGGGCATGCCCATTTGAGCCTGCGAGCAAAATCAACAAAATGAGACGATAACGCTGACTTTCATCGCAACCCCATTTGGCGCAGCGTGCAAAATCACGAAAATGAAGCGATAATGCTGATTCTCATCGCAGATTCAGCCGTGGCGGCATGCAAAAGACCGCACATTATCATCCGAGATAAAATGTGACCTGCTACGATTCGATGGCGATCCTACAGACTCAGGCAAGGATGCCGTCGACGAAGCCTTCCGAATCGAAGGGAGCGAGGTCGTCTGGGCCTTCGCCAAGACCGACGAGTTTGACCGGAACGCCGAGTTCCTGCTGCACGGAGATGACGATGCCGCCCTTGGCCGAACCGTCGAGCTTGGAAAGCACCACACCAGTGATGCCGATAGCTTCTGCGAAGACCTTGGCCTGTGCCATGCCGTTCTGACCGGTGACGGCGTCGAGCACGAGCAACACCTCATCGACCGGCAGGTTCTTTTCGGTGACGCGACGAATCTTGCCGAGCTCGTCCATCAGGTTCGCCTTGTTCTGCAGACGGCCGGCGGTGTCGATAATGAGGACGTCGACGTTCTGTTCCTTGGCCTGCTTGGAGGCATCGAACGCCACGGACGCGGGATCGCCGCCTTCCTTCTCGCTGCGTACGACCGGCACACCGACCTTCTGCCCCCAGGTCTCGAGCTGGTCGGCGGCTGCGGCGCGGAATGTATCGGCGGCGGCAAGCATGACGCTCTTGCCTTCTGAGACGAAGAGGCGTGCGAGCTTGCCGGCGGTTGTGGTCTTGCCTGTGCCGTTGACGCCGACCATGATGATGACGCTTGGCTTCTTGGCGTCCGGCTTGTCCGCGTTGAGCGCGCGGTCGGGCTGGGAATTGACCAAATCGATGAGCTTGGAGCGCAGAGCTTCGCGCACGGCTTTCGGGTCGGAGGTGCCGGTGATGCGAGCGTCGTTGCGCAGCTCGTCCACAAGCTTTTCACTGGCTTCGCTGCCGACGTCGGCCAGCAACAGTGTGTCTTCGACATCTTCCCAATCAGACTCCGAAAGCTGATCCTTCGCGAGAATATTGAAGAGTACGCGCCCAAACGGATTCGACGACTTGCTGAGCTTCTCCTTGAGACGAATGGCACGCGAGGCCTTCGGTTCAGGAGTCTCGACATCTGGCTTTGCGGGAGTTTCTTCCTTCGAAGCGCTCTCGGCTTTCTTTTCATCGGCTTTCTGGGCGCTTTTCGCCGTATCACTGGTTTTTGCTTTGCCTGACTTGTCCGATTTGCTCGACTTAACCGACTTATCTGACTTGCTTGGCTCACTGGCATTGGCTGATTTGCCAGCTTCATCGGCACTTTGAGCTTCTGCTTTCCCGGCATTTTTAGCGGCTTTGACCGATTCCTTATCTTTGCTACCGCTCGCCTCCCCGGCTTCAGCGCTTTTCGCACTTTCGGAAACGTTGGCATTCTGGGCGTTCGCCTCGTTTTTTTTGTGCGAATGCGACACCAGCACGGCCACAGCAATAAGCACGACGGCGACGACAACCAGCGCCACGACGATAAGCATGGGATTCATAGTAAGACTCATACTTCAAGATTATTGGCGAGGCGCGACGCAAAGTTAGTTCAAGCGTCACATACAATATAACTATGTCGAATGCTTCCAGGATGACCTCGTACCAGCGCCGTGAACAGCTCATCGCCATCGGGCGCGGGCTTTTCGCCGCCAAAGGTTACGAAGCGGTGAGCGTCGAGGAAATCGCCGCCGCCGCGAAAGTGTCGAAGCCGATCGTTTATGAGCACTTCGGAGGCAAGGAAGGGCTTTACGCCGTCATCGTCGATCGCGAAATGCAGAAGCTGACGACCACCCTTATCGACGCGCTTTCCGCCGGTGACATTCATCCACGCCAGATTGTGGAGCGCACGGCCTTGGCGCTGCTCACCTACATCGAAGAGAACTCCGAGGGCTTCAACGTGCTCGTGCGCGACTCCCCCACCACTGATCCGGCCGGCTCATTCAGCTCGCTTCTGGGAGATGTGAGCCTGCGCGTCGAGGAAATCCTTACAAAAGCATTCAAGCAATATAAGCTGCCCGCGAAAGGCGTTCCGTATTATGCGCAGATGCTTGTCGGCATGACCGTCTTCACCGGGCAGTACTGGGCTGCGAACCAAAAGAAAATCAGCAAGGAACAGCTTGCCGCACACATCGTCAACCTGGCCTGGAACGGTCTTTCGCGCCTTCAGGCCAAACCGAAGCTGAAGTTCGAGAATGACTTGAACGCAGGAGACGACGACAAAGGCAACAATAAAGCCGAGACCAAAGATTCTGATGTCAAAAATGCCGACACCAAGGATTCAGGCGACGACAACAGCAACATCGACGATGCAGAAGGCAACAATGATGACGATATGGATAATCAAGATGCCGATACCGCAAAGCCCGCCAGAAATAACGGCAATTCCGGTAATGCCAGTGATGCCGAATCAAAAGAACCGCGAAGGCGCAAAAGTCATAAATAAATTAGACATACGATAAACAACCAGTTTAATAACCACTTTGGCACAACTTGCGAAGAAAGTGCCGCATTTCATGCGCTCAGGCTCCTCATTTTCATACTTGCATGGTAGATTAGCTTTTGTTCGTCGCATCAACGCAGCGAATTTCGATAATGAGGAAACATGTCGCAAACTAGCCCGAAAACGCTCACTTTCGTAGTGCCTGCGTTCAATATGGACACTTACCTCGAACGCTGCGTCTCGTCGTTGACCGCAAATCCTGACAGCGATGACATCGAAGTCCTTATTGTCGACGACGGCTCTTCAGACGGCACCCCAGAACTTGCGGATCGCCTTGCGGCGGCGAACCCGAACATCATTCACGTCATTCACCAGACCAACAAAGGTCACGGCGGCGCGGTCAACACCGGCATTGCCAACGCAGAAGGAATGTACCTGAAAGTCGTCGACGCCGACGATTGGGTGGGCGCGAAGTCGCTCAAAGAACTCATGAATGTAATGCGTCGGCAAGGCAACGCCAGCGAGCCGATCGATCTATTCGTTACCGATTATGTCTACGACAAGGTGGGCAAGAAACGCAAGCACGTCGTGAAATTCGACAGCGTAATGGACGCAGACAAGCGTTTGGATTGGGACGATCTCAAGCACTTCGGCATCGCACAATACATGATCATGCACGCGCTGATTTTCCGCACGGAAGTCTTGCGAGCGGCCCAGACACAGCTGCCCGAGCACACCTTCTACGTCGATTTCATTTACGCCTATCAGCCGTTCCCGTGGGTCAAATCGCTAATGTATATCAGCACGCCGTTCTACCACTACTTCATCGGCCGCGACGGGCAAAGCGTGCAGACCGACGTGATGATCCGGCGGGTGGACCAGCTGGTGCGCGTCAACCGTGCGATGGTTGCCGCCACACCCGAGCGCAAGAACGTTTCCGACGGTCTCTACCGCTATATGATTCATTTCCTTTCCATCGAATCCGTGGTCGCCAGCGTCTTCCTTATCCTCTCGCGCCAACCCGCAAACTACCAGATCAAGCAGGAGCTTTGGGAACACCAACGGGCCGTGTCACCTCGCATCGCACGTGATGTGCGCCGTCAGCTGCCGTCCCGCGCCATTAATCTGCCCGGTTCAGTCGGGCGCTGGATTATTCGCGTGGGCTATAACGTAGCGGAAAATATTATCGGCTTCAACTAAAAGCAAGTCCAATTTAATCAAGTAAAATCCGAATAAATTGAATATATAAAGAGCCCGATCCGGCGGCAAACCGCGGAATCAGGCTCTTTTTTAATCTGCCATGACAACTATGTTCATATACTCATACTCACAGCTGATATTCCCGAGTAAACGCCCGCTCACTGCGGACGGTCGGAAAGCGCGAAAGAGTTGTTCATCAAATCGCTCGAGGTAAAGAGCACTTTGCCAAGCAATTGCTGGCTTCGCGCCTCGAGATAGTCGGACATACGCTGGTTCGCGGCTTCCATGATCCGACGGGCCTCGTCCGTATCCGACGTTTTAGCCAACTTCGCGTCGGCCTCGGCTACGAAAACGTGGCCGCGACTGGCGATGTCCTCATGGAAAGCCTCGATGGCATTGCTGTTGGCGTCGAAATGCGAGTCTGCGATCACGGCGATAAGACGATTAGTCCAGTAAAGCGTCGACGTGGAAACCTCGCCGGTGGTCTCGCGAAGGTAGGCGGGGGTCTGAGCCACGTTGGTATAGAACGGCGCGACGCAGGTGGTGGGCTGTGAGCCAAACGCCAGCCACATCACGGAGCGGTAGGCCTCAGGCTCGTACCCGCGAATCTGCATGATGGCGAGGTGGCCGGTGCGGCTGATGCCGATCGGACGGTAGCGATGGCGGGTCTCGGACGTGCCGAGACGGCCATACGGATCGTAGGGCGTGTCTTCATAATGCGAGCTCAGAATATTATCCATATCCTCTACGCTCACCTTGCTTTCCGGCACGCGACACCACGGGATGTCGTCGGAAATCGGCGTATAGCGGGCGCTGGGCGAATCCCAGTCATCGCTGGGATTCAGGCAGCGCTCCATGTACCAGGCGCGCGGGGTGTTGTAGATATGGTCCTTGGGCGTGGCGGTGCCGAAAATCTTACGCGGGTTGAGGTGCTTGAAATGCTCGGGCGTGGTGTCCATGCTGCGATCGAGGTGATTGTTCACAATGAACTCGCGCAGGTCGGCGGAGCACAGATAGTCGCGCTTGCTGCCAAGGCTTTCGTCCAGCGCCTCGTCAAGGTCGAAGTGGTCGAGACCAAGCTGGTTGGGAATGGCGGCGTAGCAGTCATCGGGCACACGGCGGGCAATCCAGTGGTGGCCGCCGATGGTCTCGACGTACCAAACTTCATCGGCATCGGAGATGCTCACGCCGTTGGATTCGTAGGTACCGTAACGTTCCAGCAACGAGCCAAGACGTATTACACCTTCGCGGGCGGTATTGACATAGGGAAGCACCAGAGTAATGAAGTCTTCTTCGCCGATGCCACCGGGAACTTCGCGGCGAGCGCCGGCGGAAGTCGTAGACGAACCAGCAGCAACATTCCCTGCGGAAGTTTCAGCGACAGTACTGTTATCGGCCGACTCGGAAGAGTTGACGTCGGCAGAATCATCAGCGAGATAAGCCTCCAAACCGCAGTTGGCAATGTCGTCAGCAATGCTGGGATCGTAAGGTTTCGGTTCACCTACTGAGGCCCAAAATTCTGCAACAGAGGACTTGGCATTCGCATCAGTATGAGAATCACGACTTGCGTGAGCAGCACCCTGATTGTCAGCGTCATCACCACCAACCGCCGAACCACCGCAAGTTGCGACGGGAACCGTATGCAGCACCACCATCGGGTCGGCCCCGAGCAGGCGTTCGTTGGCAGTGATAGTTTCGGTCGCGCTCATGGCGACGTTGCGGACGCTGACACCGGCTTCGGCCAAAATCCCGCGGTTTCTCAAGGCATTGGGCGCGATGAGATACGCACACGGGTCATCCGGCAGTTCGATTTCGACATGGCTCAGCACGCTGCGATAATGCCGGGGCTGGTCCTCCGGGCGCACCGCGACCAGGCGCTTCGGGTCGTAACGGCCGTGGCCGCTGTCATCGTCCCTGGCAATCATCGTTGAACCGTCGTAACTGGCGTTTTTTCCTACAAGTAAAGTTGTGCAAGACATACTTTAACCTTACTTTTCCCCGCAGAATTTACCACTGACATCTTGCAAGCGAACTACCCCCACGCGCAATCGCGCACCTGTGCGCCTGTACATCTGCAAATTGAATCAGAAATCGTGCATTCCTAAGTAATCCATCACCGCACGTAGGTCAATGAGATAATTCCCGCCGTGTGCCGACATCAATTCAGATTAAACCTATTGGCTCGCAAATTCTGGGACTAAAGGCAAAATCGAAATCAAGGAGTAACCCAAAATCAAGCCAGTAGAGACCAAAGCCAAGTTCAGCCGGTTGTTTCTGATTTCAAAACTCAATCAGAGACAACCGGCTGAATGCAACACAATCGGCAATTGACACGCACAACACTCATGCAGCAGCAGCTAAAATGTTTTGCAGTTTGGGCTGCTTTTCTTTGAGCAAGCCTGTGATGAACGCCCGTTTCCTATCCGTCATGCGGAAGGAAGGTGTCGCCACACTAATCGCAGCCTTCGTCTGCGAATCACAAATAAGCGGAACCGCGACACACTGTACACCGACAGTAGATTCTTCCTTTTCATACGCAACACCGGTTTCGCTGATTTCTTTCAGCTGATTGTCCAGCACGTTGAAGTCATCAATCGTGTTGGGAGTGACCTTTTTTAGACCGTCAGGGTATAAAGTCTTGAGTTCCTCAATATTGCGCCCGGCGAGCAAGGCTTTTCCTATGGCCGCACTATAAGCCGGTAAAGAATTCCCAACCGTCGCCACCATGCGAATGGGTTGCGGAGATTCAACAGAAAGCAGGTAGACAATATCACCACCATTGAGCTCACCAAAATAGCAAGTCTCGCCTGTAGCCTGCACGATATGGTTCATTTCGGTCTGGATATCCGAAAGGATACTGCTGCTGCGTATATAGCCTTGACCAACCCCATAAGCGCCTATGCCTATGCGATAACGCTGAGCAACAGAATCATAGGAAAGAAAGTGCTCATCCCGCAAAGTATGGATGATAGGAAGCAGACTACTTTTGGGAATGTTAAAGGCTCTCGCTATTTCCGCTAGAGTCGCTCCGTTATCACAATGCGTACGAACATAATTAAGCACCTGCACAACACGCAATGTGGCTTTGTGAGGTTGAGCCATGGCATCTTTCCATTCTGATATGGTGCAGACACGAATCTGCACATATATTTTCACTGAACACATTAAAGAAATCCTTAACTCAAGGATACCCTTAAATAAACATATGCACTCAGTTTATTACGACCATAAGTTAATCCTCCCGCCTATGGTCAGTGCGTCATATCAACGGTTTGGATGCCATGCTCTTACATTCCGCCTTGCCGTCTTTGCACGGCCGAGCTATCATCCCTTCACTGAGCCAGCCGTCATTCCACTGATGAAGTACTTCTGCAGGAAAATGAACAGCACAATCAACGGGATACTGGAAATCACCGATGCCGCCATCACCTCGTTCCACATGACGCTATCAAAACCGGCCATCTGGCCGATGGCAACGGAAAGAGTCTTCTTAAGATCGGAAGACGTGAACAGCGCCGTGAACATGTACTCATTCCAGCTGGTAACGAAGGCGTAGATTCCCGTTGAAAGAATTCCCGGCAACGTCAGAGGTGCGACAACCTGGAAGAAAGTCCGCACCTTACCACAGCCATCAATGCAGGCCGCTTCATCCAAATCCTTAGGAATACCATTGACATACCCATACATCATCCACGAACAGAACGGCAATACCGTGGCCGTGTAGACCAGAATCAACCCTGTCAGCGTATTGGAAAGATGATACGAGCCAAGCAATTTGTAATATGGAATGAACAGCATTACGGAGGGGAACATCTGAGTCGCCAAAATGAAAAGCAGGAATGTTCCTTTACCGGGAAATGTGAATCTCGAAAAACCGTAGCCAGCCAATGTGGCGAACAGGATGGCCACAAGTGTTGAAACGCCGGCGGTCCAACAGCTATTCAGAATATACTGTCCGACCGGATAATCCTTGAATACCAGAACGAAAGGTTCCAATGTCGGATGCCTCGGCAACATATTCGAAGCACTTCGCCCCATCACTTCGCTGATCGGCTTCAACGCTGTCGAAACCATATAAAATACCGGGAATGCGGCAAAAATGGCACCGATGATAAGAATTGCATACATCCCTATGGTGCGGGATTTAGTCCTCTTCATTGTTCAAAGCCTTCTTGTAAACATAATTGATAACCAAGCAAATCGCGAACACGATCACAGCGAGCGCCGAAGCGGGTCCGAAGTGGAAGTATTGGAAAGCCTGCTTGTAGATGTCAACTGCGATGGTCGTGGTACTGGTGCCAGGACCGCCTTGAGTCAACAGCCAGATGATCGTCACATGCTTGAACCACCAAATCGTGTCAAGAACGAGCGCAACAATCAGCGTCGGTTTAAGCGCCGGAAGGGTTATCTTCCAGAACACCTGCCGGTCGTTTGCTCCGTCAACTCTAGCCGCTTCCTGCAATTCAGCCGGAATCGTCTGTAAACCGGCAAGAATCTGCAACATAACCAGAGGGAATCCCTTCCAGATACAGATGAATATGACCACCGCCATAGCGGTTTTGGGATTTCCAAGCCAACTAATCGGTTTCGAAAGCAGATGCAGCTTCACCATCCAATAATTAAGGACGCCGTTGGTAGGATGCAAAATCCATTTGAAGACGTTCGCCGCCACGACCTCAGGCAGAAGCCAAGGTAACAACAGCAACACACGGAATAATGTTCTGCCGCGGAATTTCTTATTCAGGATATTGGCGAAAAGGAAGCCCAATGCGAAATGTCCAACAACAACACCGACGGTGAAAACAAGCGTCAGCAATAGCGTCTTCCAGAAATCGGACCCTGACAACATCTGTTTGTAGTTGCTCAGACCGACGAAGGTCCACTTGTTGATGAGATTCGTCTTGAAGAAACTGACATATATTCCATATAAGAATGGGTATAGAACAAGGGCAAAGAGAACCAAAGTGGTCGGCGTGATAAACGCGATGCCTTGCGCGGCCTCGTTGACTCGCCGACGATTATGCCTTACAGAGCGTGACATGAGAATACATCCTTACACAATTAGGTGGTGGGATGGGCGGACTGGCGAAACACCAGAAAATCACGCCCATCCCAACGAAACCACCTTATTTCTGGTTAGCTTCGTCCACTATCGCTTGAGCCCTTGTTTTGGCTTTCGCCGCAGCAGCTTCAGGCGTCGCCGATCCAGTAATCACGGATTGATAAGCCTCACCGTGAATATCATTGACCTCGCCGTAACCTTCAATAGTCGGCAGATTGAAAGTCTTGGCCTTATTGAGCTGCTCCATGAAACCGCTCAGCGCCGGATCCTTGCCGATGGAAGGATCCTTCTGTGCCGTAGCAATCGTAGGAAGCCTTCCAGTGAGCTGCGAAAACTCGATGCTCTTCTTCTTGCTCACCATGAATTTAAGGAACTTGGCGACAGCCTCCTTATTGGAAGACTTAGGATTGACATAGAAGCCAAAACCGTTCTGGCTGAAGACATTGCGCTTGACTGTCGGAATCATGAACGACCCGAGCTTGCCTTTGAGATCGGGGACCTTGGAAGTAATCGCGCCAACTGCGTTGGAACCCGTAATCAGCATGGCCGCCTGGCCGGAAGAGAGAATATTGACAGCGGAAGCGTAATTCGTCTCAGTGACTCCTGGAGGGCACACTTTTTCCTTGGTATCAAGATCGGTGAAGGACTTCAGGGCTTTCACATAATTGGGACCACCGATATCGGTGCTCCACTTGCCGTCAGAGCCCTTCTTGAACTCATCGACGCCAAAGTTACGAATGACATACTGGAAACGTCCCGCGCCGCTCGCGTCCTTGGAACCGACCAATGCGATACCGTACTGATCGCCATGAGTGAGCTTATGCGCAGCGGCGACAAATTCATCCCAGGTCTTGGGAACCTGGACCTTGTCCTTTTCGAACAGATCCTTACGGTAGACGACCCCTTGGGCGACCGTGAACCAAGGGAGACCGCTCAACTTGCCATCAATGGTGAACCCGTCCAAAGTGTCCTTTCCGAATTGGGACAGGTATTTCTTGTCAAGTATTTTCGTCATATCGTCGGTGATGCCCATATCCACCAGCTGGGTGGTATTTTTCATATCGGCCATATAAAAGTCAGGCATCTGATTCGCTGTTGCCAGAGCGGTGTACTTCTGCATGAGGTCATTCGCCGCCACTCCTTCAACCTCCACAGTGACACCATTCTTCTGAGCATTAAACTCATCAATGGCGGACTGTTCAAATTCCTTTTCCGGAGATTCGAGAATGGTCGAGGAAATATATTTGATAGTTACCGGCGCCTTTTTGGATTCTGCACCGCTCGAGGACTTGCTGCTCGCTGAACCGCCTGCCCCACAACCCGTGAGCAGAAGCGCCCCAGCTACCATACAAGCCGTAGCTAATTTGAATTTGGTTCTCATCTTTGATACCTCCATGTATCGGTGAATCTATTTATTACTGAAACTTGATTTATTACCACTCGATAGGAGTGCCGTCGTAGGTAACCCAAAGCGGGTTCTTCCAGTCGTGGCCAATCTTCGCCAGTTCTTCGACCTTCTCTTGGTCTATGTCAATACCCAGGCCGGGAGCATCAGGAAGTTGGACAAAACCGTTTTCGTAATGGAAGACATCACGATTGCGCAAAACGTCAAAGATTGGATTGGCTGATGAGGTATCGTGAATATTGATGCTCTGCTCCTGGAACACCGCCGTTTCGGAGGCGGCATCGGTCTGGATGCATGAAGCAAAGGCAATCGGGCCCAATGGGCAGTGCGGCGCGAAAGCCGTGTCGTAGGCTTCGGCCATAGCTGCGATGCGGTGGCACTCGCTAATGCCACCGGCGTGGGAAAGATCGGGCTGAAGAATGTCAACCGCTCCATCCTCAAGAATGTCCTTGAAATCCCAGCGGCTATACAGGCGCTCGCCCAGTGCAATCGGGGCGTCGCTCACATCAGCGATTTGATGAAGTGCCTCCCTATTCGTCGGCAGTACGGGCTCCTCGATAAATGCCAGACGGAACTGGTTGAGCGCCTTGGCGAGCTGGCGGGCCATTGGACGATGCACACGACCGTGGAAGTCCACGGCGATACCAACTTTGTAGCCGATGCGATCACGAACCGCACCGATTCTTTCAACGACTTCATCAATGCGCTCCACAGAATCCAAGAAATGCATGGGTCCAAGCGCAGAGGACTTAATAAGCTGATACCCTTCTTGGACGGCACGCTGTGCGTCATCGGCCAATTCCTCCGGCGTATCTCCGTGAATACTGCGATACACCTTGACCTTTTCCTTGACTGAACCTCCAAGCATTGCATGCACAGAAACACCAAGAGATTTCGCAGTGATATCCCACAACGCCTGATCGATTCCCGCGATGGCGCTCATCAGCACAGGACCGCCACGATAGAACGAACCGCGATACATGACCTCCCAGTGCCGTTCTATATCCCTCGGATCCTTTCCAATAAGATATCCGCGCCATTCCTGAACCGCCTGCAAGGTAGTTTTCGCCCTACCTTCCACGAGAGGCTCACCCCATCCAGTAATGCCGCTATCGGTTTCAATGCAGACGAAAGCGTAACGATGCGGGACAAGATAAGTTTTAATATCAGTTATCTTCATGTGACCTCCTTGTACTCTCGTTCGTAAATAAATTAGTGTTCTTATTTACGAACATAAAAAATAATATAACGTAACTCTACATAAATGTCAAATGTGTTCCAAAGAAATCATTAAAATGCTGTTAATACAATGAAATAGGGTCTAATAAATAATAATTATAAAATAGTTTGCATTTTTAAATAACGAATGTATACTGAATGACGAACGCTTATTCAATTTAGAATGGACTAAAAATGAAAGTTAACGAATTCGTCGGCCAAGCCATTGCAATTCTGAGATCAATCAACGTGCAACAACTTCCAGAAGTAGTGGATGGCCTTTACGAATCAGGCATACGTTTCTTGGAAATAGCCTCTGATTCACATATATCCGATATGGGAAATGCAGAAAGAATATCAACGGTGACCGAAATGGGCCTGCCAGGCCTCCACGTCGGCGCAGGAACCGTTGTGAGCGCTGAGGGCGTTCAGCAATCAGCATTCGCCGGGGCGGAATTCATTCTTTCGCCTGATAGCATCGGCGAAGTCATTGACATGACGAAGAAGCTGGGCCTGATTTCGATTCCCGGAGCGTTCTCACCTACGGAAATCCGTCATGCCTACGACCGCGGGGCTGATATCGTCAAAATTTTCCCAGCCGAGCGTCTTGGAACGCAATACATCAAGGATCTCATGGCTCCGATGCCAGGCATTCCCCTGTGCGCCGTAGGAGGGGTAAATGAGCGGAACGCAGCTGAATTCATAGCCTGCGGGTCAACATGTGTAGGCATCGGGTCCTCGCTCTTCCCAAAGAATTCGGAAGGGATAATCGACATTGCCGCGATGAAAGATAAGGCCGCGACACTCGTTTCTTCTCTGAATGAGGAATAGAACAAATAGTCGACCAAGATTAACGGATAATGTAATGCACACCATATATTTCGACGCAGGCACGACCAACACCAGGGTCTACCTGTTGGAAAATTACAAACTGCTCTGCACAAAAAGCGAACTTGTCGGAGCTCGGAATACCGCTATTGACAACTCCAAAGCCAGGCTCAAACAAACAGTACGAGCGTTGTATCAGGATATTCTCGTCGAAAATGGCCTGAAACCCGCGGATATCGAACATGTCTATATCTCAGGCATGGCTTCGAGCCCCGACGGACTGCACGAAGTCGACCACCTTCAAACTCCGGTTCCGCTGCAAAAGTTGAGGTCGTCTCTGGTGAGATATCGGGACGATAGTGTGATTCCGCAAGATATATGGCTGATTCCAGGAATCAGGACAGACAGTTCCATCGACCTGCCAACGTCGCCGCAAAACGCAGTACACATGCACATGATACGAGGAGAGGAAACAGAGGTATTCGGGCTAATCAACAAACTAGATCCCCATATTTCTTATATGGTGGCACTACCCGGAAGCCACACGCAAATCATTTCGATTCAAAATAATTGCATCGCTGATTTCTTCTCCGGAATTACCGGGGAAATACGCGATGCGGTCATCAATCACACGATTTTGAAATCAGCCCTCTCGCAGAAAGGGCCAGAGACGCTCAATCCCGAGTTCGTGTTGCTCGGCTATCGTACGTTACACGAATGCGGGTTTAACCACGCGCTTTATGGTGTCAGGACTATGGATTTATTCAGCAAGTCCACTGACGCGCAACGCCATTCATATTTCCAAGGCGTCCTCACCGGTGGCATGATTGACGGGGTACTTCAGAGGGCAAACCGAAATCATTGGGGTGCAAAACGACTCATCGTGGTAGGCAGAACCATTGAATACGATGCTTACCACACCATCATGCCCATAGCAGCGCCTGACATTCAAGTCAACCATTACGATACAGGCTCCATACCGCTTTCGGTAAAGGGATACATCGCCATTGCCCGAGGTAATTAGTATGCGCCGTGGGCATTTTGCGTTAACAACCCCGAACCGGCAAGCGCAAACCAATCTGTCAGCCAAGCAGACAATGCGATTCGTACTATCTTGCGCTGCCTGTATGACTGTCGGCAGACGAGGAAACAACCGGCCTCAAGGCCAAGCTCCAGGCCCTGGGCCAGCTCTGAGTAACTGCACACCCAATCAAAATGGCCGGTATCCGATAACTTCGGTTACCGGCCATCGCGTTTTTGCAATACCAGATTCAAAGCCAAAGCCTCTTATGTGCCAAGTCTCTGAAATTCCATCCGCAACTCACTTCGCCGCATACGTGTCATACGCGCTCAACGCATAGCTCGCATAACCATACTGCGGGGCACCGCCGAAGACGATGGCCATATTGAGCCCCTCGATGAGCTCGTCACGGGTTACGCCGACATCGGCGGCGGCCCGAACGTGCGTCATAATACACCGTTCGCTGCCGCGCGCCACACCCATCAGCACGGCGATCAGCGCCTTGGTCTTGCCATCGAGTGCACCCGGCTTCAAGGCGTCGCGCTTCATGGCAAGAAAATCACCGACCACCTGCGGGCTCGCCTCCTTATATGCATCGCGGGCGGCGACAAAACGGTCGGTTTCCTGGGTTATAGCATTGTCGATCATTGCTGGCCTCTTTATCTGTATAACATTAATCATGCATTTAGTTCAACGTTTATTGAACTAATATGATTATCGTATCATGGAAATTATGAAAAACCAGCTGCATACCGACCCAAAAGACGTCACCCTATCACAAGCGATGTTCGCCCTGAGTGACCCGCTTCGGCTGCGCATCGTCGCGCTGCTCGACACCAACGGCGAGATGCATTGCGGCGACATCTACCGCGCGCTGGGCATCACCAAAACCGCCGCCTCCCACCATTTCAAGGTGTTGCGCGAATCAGGCCTGGTCTGGCGGGACCACCATGGCCTCCAGCAAAGCGCCAGGCTCCGTCGCCCAGAATTCGACGCGGCCTTCCCCGGCCTGCTCGACGCCGTACTCAACAATTTCGACGAACGCAGCGCTTGACCACTCCGGAAAAGCGAGTCAGCGGATAAAATCTCGCGACGCTAAAACAAAAAGGCACCGTCTCACGACGATGCCTTTAATCGTGCCCCCCGTGGGACTCGAACCCACAACCCACGACTTAAAAGGACGCTGCTCTAACCATTGAGCCAGAGGGGCAACAAAACTTCATTATACAATCACTTCTCGATTTGCGTATCGGTTTTTGCGTGTCGCAAATACGACCGAGGCGATTGCGCCATAAATAAGCCACTGACGATATTCCATCGCCCCGATTATGGCGCAACCAAGCAAAAGGAACCGACAACAGCCGCCAGTTGCCAACGAAGAGTTTGCAGACGGCTGATTACGGCTAAATCAGAGCATGACGAGCGGGAAGCCGTGAGAGACCACGAGCCCGACCACCATGACTACAATGACCAGCACAATCGGGACCCAAATGGCCACAGCCGATGCCGTATCCTTGCTTTTCTTGGCAAAGCCGATTTCCGCCAGCGCGATGAGCGCAATCGCGAGGATAATCTTCACAACCAACAGCACGGTGATATGCGGCCAGGCATGCACAATCAGAAAGACCCCGCTCAAAATAATGAGAATATAGCAGACGCGGGCAATCATCGCCCAGATCTTGGTCATCCTCTCGGGCCCCAACAGCCCCACGGCCACTGCGACAATCAGCACCACGCCAACAACCAAATGCATCCAAGACCAAACCATATGTACTCCCCACAATAAGAAAAGTTATCAATAATGCTATAACCCAATATATAGGTCGCAGCGCTCACTATCAACATTGCTCATTGTTGGCGTACTGATTCGTGATAGCAGAATTTGCGATTTAAAAATACAGAAAAATATTTTTCAGTTTGTTGGGAAGAAAGACGGGTGGCGAAGCGTTCGTTATGAACGCCTCATCACCCGCTTATTCAGTGTGATTTACAGCTTACTCACCCATATGAGGCACCACGACGGCGCGCTTGGAGAGCTTGCCGTCGACCAGCTTGTGGTAGGCGTCGAGCGCGTTGTCCATCGAATAGGTCTCGATTTCGGGGGTGATCAGGCCCTTTTCGTAGAGTGCCGCGACCTCGTGCAGCTCGGGCAAAGAGCCCCAATAGACGCTGGTCAGCTCCTGCTCCCAAGAATTGGTGAACCAATCGTAGGAGGCTTTTCCGCCGGCGATGCCCACGATGGTGACGCGAGAACCGATGGCAGCAGCTGCCTGAGCAGCGGCAATGGTCGGTGCAATGCCCACGAAATCGAAGGCGGCATCAACGCCCCGGCCACCGGTGATCTTGAGGATGTTCTCAACCTCATGCTCATCGCTCTTGACGCCGATGGCACCCTTTTCCTCGGCCTTGGCGATAGCTTCGGGCTTCATGTCGGTGGCGATGATGGTGGCGCCGGTGATGGCGCTCAGAATCTGGATGGCAATCTGGCCCAGACCGCCCAATCCGATGACCAGCGCGTACTTGCCGCCACCCTGCAGGTGGGGCAGCGCAGCCTTAATGGCATGGTACGGAGTCAACGCGGCATCGGCGAGCGGCGCGGCGTTGATCGGATCGGCGTCGCCCAGCGGCACGAGGTTGCGTGCGGGGGCGACCACATACTCGGCCATGCCGCCGTCACGACCGAGGCCCATGGCCAGGGATTCGTTGGTAGCGGTGTTCTCGCAATAGTTCTCCTCGCCGGCCACGCAACGTGCGCAGTGGCCGCAGCCCGTAGGGCCGTAAATGAGATAGGCATCGCCCTTCTTGAAACCGGTAACGCCCTGTCCCACTTCCTCGACCCAGCCGGAGGTCTCATGGCCAAGAATGAAGGAAGGCTCGGTATGCTCGTGCTTGGCCAGAGCCTCGTCATATTCCTGGAACACGGAAACGTCAGAATGGCAGCAGCCAGCGCCGGCAACTTTCAGCAGCACCTCGCCCGGACCCGGGGTCGGCTTCTCGACCTCCTCGAGCGATGGGAATGTCTTGATCTTCTTGAACACAACGGCTTTCATAGCTGTTCCTTTCATATCTGCGGAATGACGCAAGTATAAACAATCAGTGACAATACAAAGGCATCGAAACGAAATCGTTTAAACATGGCCATTATATCGTTCTTACCCCAGCATCGGAGCCGAAACGATAACGGTATATAAAATTATACACTCATCATATTCATTCTACAAACAGTAAAACCTAGGGATATAAACGTTTTACGAAGGTGTATATCATCTCACAAACAGCTTGAACATCTCGTATTTATTCATTCTTACCTAAATTGTATAAATATTTACTTTAAAACCTTTGACACAGTAACGGCACCCACAACCGGCCATATGAGCAACGATTTTCTGGCCGCTGGCCGGATGACTTGCCGACGCCGTTCAACAGACCATCCCACCTGCTGACTGGCTCGCTGGTCTGCAGACCGACAGAAAATCCAATCCTTCTACTGGCTCACTGGCTTATCGACCGACACGCTATCCGACCTGCCGACCTATCGACCGACAGATTATCCGAGACGTTGGCTACCTTCCAGCAATACAGCAATATCGGCAGGATATTTTGCCGTCCGCCACCATCACTCGCAACCCACCCCGTCGTGGTCACGGTCCAAAGCGGCCCGATAACCGGGCTGTCCGGCATAGATCGGAGCCTTGCCTGCAGCGCGGACAGCGGCACAATTCTGGTAGTAGACGTCACCACCGTTTTGTGGAACTACAGGCGCGGCAGGCGCAGGGGCAGGTGCGGGTTGAGCGGAACTGGCACCGCCATTAGCCTCTTGCCCGGAATTCCCGGAACCTTCAACGGCAGTCCCAGCTGACGAGCCACCCTGAGACGCCGCTCCATTCTGGGGGAACGGGCCATCGTCGGCCGGGACCGCCTGCGTCGGGCAGGTTACGAGCACACGCTGCATCGCGGCCTTTTCGGCCTTGGTGACCCACAGATTGTACTTGTGCTTTACGCCAATCTGGCGCGAAACGTAGGAACAGCGATATGACTTGTTTTTCGGCAGCCAAGTCGCGGCGTCACCGTCGCTTTTCTGCTGATTCGCATCGCCGTCCACAGCCAGCAGGTTGTAAGGATCGTTCGCCATCTGCTTGCGCTGGTCGGCACTTATCTTCTGCGCCCCAGTCTGCCAAGCATTGGAAAGCGCGACGACATGATCGATCTGCACCTTATCCGAGGTCTTCTTGCCCTGCTTAAAATAAATGGTCTTGCCGGTATATGGATCCTCCAGCGTACCCGACATCACCTTGCAATCGTTGGTTCCGGCCTTGAACTTCTTGTCTTTGAGGTCGCGCCCCAGAATGTCGTTGCGGGTGTCGCAGCCGTTGTGGTCCACATCGGCCCAGGCGCGCCCGAATTGCGTGCGCTTGTATCCGGTTTTCGGCGCACGCCCCTTGACCGGCAATGTTTCGAGCACAGCAGCTGCCGGTTGGTCGCCGTTCGTAATATCGGCCACAGGAATGGCTTGCTCAGTACCGTTATGGTCATCGGCCTCAGCCATCGTGACACTATATATAGTGCCGTGATCAGCGGTGACGGCAGACGCTCGGCCGGGAAGCAAGGCCGTAGCGAGCACGACAGCCAGCAGCATCCCCATCAGTGTCACGGCCGTCGTCCTGGCTGATTTTTTCACTGTCGTTGCTTCGCCCGATGCGCGGAAGCCACGGCCCATAGCGCGTTTGTCAGTTGCGGTAGCAGCGGTTCTCATTCGATCGGCTTCATCGTTCATACTCATTTGACTACATTCTATGACGCTTGGCAGGAGGTTTCCCGTCCTTGAAAATCGACTAATGAAATAAACCTGCGGATAAGAGAGCTGAAAAATAGCTAAAATAGCCATTTCTTCATCAATTATCTAGGTTTATTAGATTTTGCTTACATTTATTATATATGATATAACTGTATTGCATATGGCGCATGTCACCAGTGGCACATTGTTGTTGTCGCAACCACTTCCATGCTCCAGAACCGGAAGGAACCGAGTTATGAAAGATCAAACTCATACCATCATACGCATTTCAGTTGCGCTGCTGGCTACAGCAGCAACCGTTCTGGCCCCACAATTCGCGAGCGCCGCCACACCAGTCAGTGCGCCGCCCTCATCGGTGACGATCACACGGACAATGGGCAGCCAATCAGACGACGCCAATAAAACAGACAGCAAGGCCGATACGTTATCCGGCGACTCCAGCAAAGACAGCAAGAAAACAGGCAAGACAAGCAGCAACCCCCTCACCACAACGAACGCAGAAACCGGCAAGCCTGCAAGCCGGCCCGGTTCAGATACATCCCAGCCAACCGCAGGTATCGCACCAAAATCCGCCACTCTCGGCTCCGCTTCCATCTTGCCGCAAGGAAAACCCATCGTCGGCACGCAGGACAGCTGCACCGACACCGGCAAAACCACTTGGGGCGACAACGCCTACTGGCAGGTCGACGGCGAATGCACACTCCACTTCGGCACCACTGACCCAAGCCAAGGCACTGGGACGCTGCAAGGCGGGATAACGGACAGCGATCCCTATACACCGTGGTATGACTACAGCAGCAACATCCTCAAGGTACTCACAGACAATAAAGTCTATGCACCGGTGAACGCGTCATACCTGCTTTCGAACCTGACCCAAATAGACAGCGTCGCCGGTCTCGACAAACTCGACACCAGCAGGACCACCAACATGAGCTTCATGTTCTCCGAGAGTTTCTACACCCTCTCGCCAACCGTGAACCTGCGTCTGCCGGCTAGCTTCGACACCAGCAACGTCACCGATATGCACGATTTCTTTCATCACAACTACAATCTGATCAGCATTGATCTGGGCCCTAACTTCGACACCAGCAAGGTCACCAATATGGACCACATGTTCTATTATTGCGACCCCTTGCAGCGCATCGACCTAGGCCCCAAGTTCGACACCACCAGCGTCACCAGCATGACCGACATGTTCTATAACAGCATTTCGCTCAAGATGGTGAAGTGCACGCCAAAGACCCATTTCACTTACGACCGTGGCTATGAATGGACGAATGAGGATGGCTCTTGGACAGGGGACCCAAACTATGGATTCGGCAACCCCACGCGAAGGATGTGGTACGGGAAATTGGCGGTCTCGTTCACCGGCGGCGACGACGCGACGGGCGAGGCTCCCGCACCGCTGATGATTCCCGACAGCACGTCAGAGGATCTCACCATGCCCGGCGCGGGAACGCTGAAGCGGGCCGGTTACCGGTTCCTCGGCTGGTCAACGAGCGCCTCGGCCACAGCACCTGATTACGCCGAAGGCTCCGCACTCGCCTATGACGGATGGGGCGTGAGCGATATGAAGAAGCTCTATGCGGTGTGGGAGCGGATTCCCGCGCCGACGGTCCGTGACATGACCGCCCCGAAGTCGCTTGGTGGAATGCCCGTGGCGGCAGACGGCACGGTAATCGTGGCCGGCGCATTAGGCGCGAACACGAACATGGATGGCACCTCGGTGAGGCTGCTGCCCGCCGGCAGCACCAGCAACGCGGACGACGCCGGCGTGGCAGCCAGAAACGTGACTGCGGACACCGACGCGAACACCTGGACGGCCACGTTCCAGGTCTCCGACCTCACCGGACTCGCGGCCGACACCACCGGAACCGGCACGAACTACGTGATTCGCGCGAAAGCATTCGAAGGCACCAACGACTCCGCCTACGTCTTCAAGACCGAGCGTGTCGATATGGTCGCGCCTGCGGCTACCGAGATGGCTTCCGGCTCGCAAAAAGTCACAGGTAAGGTGCTATCGGCCCAGAGAGGGTTGACCGGCATCACTGCCACACCCGAGAGCGGCGACACTGTGACCGTCACTTGGCTCGACAACGCGAGCCAAACCATCGGTACATCGACAGACGTACAAAGCAGCGACGCCGCCGGGCATGTCGGCGAATTCAGCGCAGACTGGCCAACCAATCGCCACGCCGTCAAAGCCAAAGTACAGGTCACGGACACAACCGGCAACACCAGTGCTCCTGTCTACATCGACCTCGACCGTCTGGCTGCGCCAACGGTCAACGTTCCCGATGCACCCAAGATGGTCGGCGGGAAGACGCCCACCAGCCCGGTCACGATCGGCGGCGGCACAATAGGCGCACAATCCGGCGACGGTGTCGACGTGCGCCTCCTGCCTGCGGATAAGACCGCAGCCGACGCTGAAGACAATCAAGGAACGGCTTCAACGGACACAAGCCTCGACACCGCCACAAACAAGTGGACGGCCAAGTTCCCGGTTTCTGCATTCACTGCCGACAAGACCGGCACCGGCGCACGCTACACATTCTGCGCCCGCCTGCACACCACGCAGGACGGCGATTCCGCCTACACGTGCGCCGAACACCTAGTCGACTTGACTGCCCCGGTTGCCACGGAACTCGCGTTCACCACGCCGACCAGTGACGCGAAAGGCACACTGTCCGGCAAAGCAATCTCCGTTAAGAACGGGTTGGTCGGCGTAACACCACAGAACGAGGCCGACGTCACTCTTACTCTCGACTGGCTCGATGCCAAAGGGCAACCGCTGATCACGCCGGACACACTCACTCGCAACGGCACACCGCTGAGAACGACAGCCATCAGCGGCCCGGACGGCACGTTCACCGCGCAGTGGCCGGAAGGCGTCGCCAAGGGCGATCAGGTCATCATCACCGCCAAGGACGTCACCGGCAACACCAGTGCCCCCAACACGCTCGAACTCGGGAAGGCCGACGAACCGTCCGGGCCAGCGGGCAACAACGCCAATGGCACCGACAAGCAGGCCACGGACAAGCCAGCCGCCAAGCTTTCCGCCACCGGCGCCACCATCAGCGCTATGGCGCTTGCAGCCACGTTGATGGCCATGCTCGGTCTCACGCTCCGCACAGCCAAGTCTCGAGCCCGCGCGCATGGCCGCCACGCCAAGCAGTGACCATCGGTCACGCTGACGCGTTCTAGACGGACGAACACTGTATGGCTTCATCGAGTAAATGGGGAGCCTCCGTAAGTTGGCATGGAGGCTCCCCATTCGCCGTCCTCGCTTCTCCCTGGCATGCCGTCGATGAATCAGCTCTCCCATTATCCGACTGCAACCTCGACCCGCACTCTGGTCATAGCACAAACTGCTACTGAATCGAATCCCGTCAGTAGTATAGGGCGCATGACCACAATCAAAGAGGTAGCCAAAGAGGCCGGAGCATCGGTGACCGCTGTTTCGATGGCACTGAACCATCGCGAAGATGGGCACGTCAAGAAAGAAGTTGCCGAACACATTCGCGAAACCGCCAAGTCCATGGGCTATCGACCAAATCCCCTCGCCCGCTCCCTGCGCACGAGCCGCACACACACTATCGGCTTCATCAGCGAGGAAATCGCGACGACCCCGTACGCCGGCGAGATGATTCTGGGTGCGCAAGACGCCGCAAGCGAGCTAGGCTACATGATGCTTTTGGTCAACACTGACGGCAATGGCAACGAAACCAGCGAAATCGCAGCACTCAAGCGATACGGCGTGGACGGTTACCTATACGCCAAGATGTATGACAGAATTTCCGACGTTCCTCCCTCGCTGTCAGGCGAACACACCGTGCTTATCGACGCAACATCAACAGACGAGAACGTGCCCTACATTGTCCCCGACGAAGTCGCCATGGGCTATGACGCCACTACATACCTCATCAAAGCCGGCGCCAAGCGTATCGCCTATATTGGCTGCAGCGAGAATCTCCTCGCCGAACCCCTGCGCGTACGCGGCTATGAAAAAGCACTCAAAGACGCCGGCCGGTCCGTCGACCCGGAGCTCAACGTCGGCATCGACAAAAACAAAGGCGGCCTCAAGGCCGTCTCGGAACTTTTCGACAAAAAGCACCCCGACGCCTTCTTCTGTTTCAACGACGCCCGTGCCTGGTATGTCTACCAATGCGCGGCACAACGCGGGCTTGATGTCGGCCGCGACATCTCCGTGGTCGGCATCGACAACAACCGCATCATTAAGGAGACTTTCGAGCCGCAGCCGACCACCATTGCGCTGCCACATTACGAAATGGGTTATTGGGGCGCGCGCAAGCTGATTTCGATGATCGAAGACCGCGACCTTGGCCCAGGCAAAAGCAAGAAAACCGTCGCCGCCATCCCGCCGCTCGATGCACCCAGCCCCGTACGTATCCGCTGCAACCTGCTTGAGCGCGGTTCGGTAATCGATCGCGGGACTGCCGCCCGCAAGAAGTGACCGGGCACTGCCCCGGGCCAATGTCATTGGCCGGTTTCTGGCATCCAGACCCAAGTCTGCTAGAAACCGGCCAGTGACGACAGCTCAGAGACCCTTTTCTTGTATATCGACCTCGGAATGCAAGAAAAGGGTCGCTGACGACGGCCAAACGTCCGTTTTCTGGCATCTGCGACCGGCCATGCTAGAAAACGGTCACTGAATATGGGCGAATGATGGATACCATTCCTGCAATTTATAGTAATTAGACAAATATTCAATATTAATTTAAATATATAATTTCTATTTACCTGAAAACGCCGGAAACGATTTACAAATTGACGTGAATCGATTCTCGTCCTATATTTTCTTGTAAGTTTCTTGCTTAAGGCAATGCCGCAAAAAATCGGCAAGAACGGAAGTAAGAAAGGTATCGCGCGGCAGCGGTGCCGAAAAGAAAGGTGACGAAATGGCAATCAAAGGCGCCAAGACGTACCGGAACCCCTCGTATCTCGAGAGTTCATTCGGTATTTTCATGTTCTTCTGCTCGTGGGGCATCTGGTGGTCCTTCTTCTCACGGTGGCTTACCGACCCGACCAAGGGCCTGGGGATGACCGCTCAGCAGCAGGGCACCATCTACTCCATCAACTCGGCGGTGACGCTGATCATCATGTTCGTCTACGGGGTTCTGCAAGACAATCTCGGCATCAAGCGCCGCCTGGTCATAGTGGTCTCCTGCATCGCGGCCTGCGTCGGCCCGTTTGCCCAGTTCATTTACACCCCGATGCTTAAAGCCGGCGGCACCACCCGCTTCATCGGCGTGCTCATCGGTTCCGTCGTCCTCTCCGCGGGCTTCATGGCCGGCTGCTCCCTCTTCGAGGCGCTGACCGAACGCTACAGTCGCCACTTCGGCTTCGAATACGGCCAGTCCCGCGCCTGGGGTTCTTTCGGTTACGCGGTCGTTGCGCTGATTGCAGGCCCGCTTTTCAACATCGACATGCGCCTGAACTTCTGGCTTGGTTCGCTCTTCGGCCTCGGCATGATCTGTGTCTACGCCTTCTGGCGTCCGGCAGAACAGAAAGAGGAGCTTAAGAAGGAAGCCGACCCGAACGCGCCGCGCACTAACCCGACCGTCAAGGAAATGGTCTCCGTGCTCGGCATGGGCTCGCTCTGGGCGCTGATCATCTTCATGTTCTTCACCAACACCTTCTACACGGTCTTCGACCAGCAGATGTTCCCGAACTACTACACCAGCCTCTTCGCCACTACGGCCCAGGGCAATAACTGGTACTCCGTGCTCAACGCCGCCGAGGTGTTCTGCGAGTCCGCGATGATGGGCATCGTCCCGGTGATCATGGACCACATCGGCGTGCGCAACTCGCTGCTGCTCGGGGCTGTGGTGATGTGCCTGCGTATCGGCCTGTGCGGCGTCTTCCACGACCCGGTGATGATCTCCGTTGTCAAGATGTTCCACGCCATCGAAACCCCGCTCTTCAGCCTTCCCGCCTTCCGCTACTTCACGTTGCATTACGATACGAAGCTGTCCGCAACGCTCTACATGGTCGGCTTCCAGATCGCATCCCAGCTGGGCCAGGTCATCATGTCCAACCCGCTCGGCCTGCTGCGCGACCGCGTTGGCGCCCGTCCGACCTTCTTCATCATCTCCGGCATCGTCCTTCTCGCTTTGATCTACGGATACTTCGTGATCAAGAAGGATGATCAGCAGGTGGGCGGCGATCCGTTCATCCGCATTAAGGACCGTAAGGCTGCCGAGGCTCAGGGCGAGGCCATCCAGGCCGAAGCCGCCAACGACCAGCTCCCTGCCTGATTGACAAAACGGCACCGCGCCCATTTACCTGCGCGCGGTGCCTTCCACAAAATTTCATAGCGCCACAAGACCTCCGCACCCATCATTAGGCGTGGGGGCCTTACGCAAATAAACAACAATTATTAATAACAGTTACGAGAAAGACATCAACGATGACTACTGAATCTCCTGTTTACACCCCGATCCGCGACCACGAAAAGGAACTCGCCAAGGCTGAGGCCGGCGTCGAAACGCTCGCCCTCGAGCGCGAGGACCGCTGGTACCCCAAGTTCCATATCGCTTCGAACGGCGGTTGGATCAACGACCCGAACGGCCTGTGCTACTACAAGGGCCGCTGGCACGTCTACTATCAGCTGCACCCCTACGGCACGCAGTGGGGCCCAATGCACTGGGGCCACGTCTCCAGCGCGGACATGGTCTCCTGGCGCCGCGAGCCCATCGCCATGGCCCCCAGCCTTGAGCAGGAAAAAGACGGCGTCTTCTCCGGCTCGGCCGTGATCGATGACGACGGCAAACTCAAGTTCTATTACACCGGCCACCGCTGGACCAACGGGCGCGACGACGCCGACGGCCAGTGGCAGGTCCAGATGCTCGCCGAAGCCGAGGATGACGAGGCCACCAAGCTCAACAAACTCGGTATGGTCATCGACTGCCCGCGCGAACGCGTAGACTCGCACTTCCGCGACCCGAAGGTCTGGAAGCAGGATGGTGTCTGGCATCTGATCCACGGGGTCTCCACCGCCGACCATCGCGGCCAGATCTGGGCCTACACCTCCAAAGACATGGTCAATTGGGAATTCCAGAACGTGCTTTATGACGATCCGGACCCGGACGTCTTCATGCTCGAATGCCCCGATTTCTTCCCCCTGAAGGACAAGGACGGCAACACCAAGTGGGTTATCGTCTTCTCCGCTATGGGTTCGAAGGCCAAGGGCTACATGAACCGCAACGAGAACAACGCCGGCTACATGATCGGTACCTGGGAGCCGGGCGAGGCCTTCAAGCCCGAGACCGAATTCCGTCTGCTCGACGCCGGCGCGAACTATTACGCGCCCCAGTCATTCGAGGCCAACGGCCGCCGCATCATGTACGGCTGGATGAGCCCGTTCAGCGAGAACGCGCCGATGCAGTCCGACGGCTGGTGCGGCCAGATGACCCTGCCGCGCGAATGCTTCCTCGGCGCCGACGGCGACCTGCACACCGTGCCGGTGCCCGAGATCGACAAGTTGCGCATCAACACGTTCGAGCATGTCGCCCGCCCCATCGAGGCCAACGAAGAGGCGCTCGTGGACGAGGACGCCGAGGCCGTGGAAATCGAGCTCAACATCAATCTGAAGAACACCACCGCCGAGCGCGCGGGTCTCAAGGTGCACGCCACCTCCGACGGTTCTTATACCTACGTCGCCTATGACGCGCAGGCCGGAACGGTGGTCGTCGACCGTCAGGCCGCGGCCCGCGGCGATCGCGGCTATCGCGCCGCCAAGCTCACCGACGCCGAGCTGAACGCCGATGAACTCAAGCTGCACGTTTATGTCGATCGCGGTTCCGTCGAGGTCTACGTCAACGACGGGCTTCACGTGCTGAGCTCTTACAGCTACCCGTCGGAGGGCAAGCGCGCAGTGAAGCTTTCCGCCGAGTCGGGCGTCCTCGCCGTCGACAAGCTCACTGTCCACGACATCAAGAGCATCGGCCTGGAGTAGTCGCCACCGATAGCCAAAATCCCATATAATATTGAGCCTGTCATCGACAACTCACGTTGATGACAGGCTCAATTTATTGGTTCGGACGGGTTTTACGATTCCATTTAACGACTATAAAAAACGTTATCAAACGCATCGCGCCAACCTATACCACCAGATTCGGCAAATCCGCCACTTGCAGCAATTTGCCGAATCTGGTGTCGACCGTCTGGTCGCCGCCATAGACGACGACGCGATGCTGCGTATCAAGCCCGAACTGGTCTCCCAACTCGTCCACAACCGCAAAAGCATGGGAATCAAAAACAGCTGACGCCTTGATTTCCACCGCGTAGCGAACCTTGCCGCCCTTTTCGATCAGCAGGTCGATTTCCTTACGTTTCGCATCTCGCCAGAAGTAAAGCTGCGGCTTACGTCCCTGCGCAAAATACAGCTTCATCAGCTCGACAATCACAGCATTCTCAAACAACGAACCCCGATGATCGCTGAGCACAAACGCTTCCAGACTATCCAATCCCGCCAGGTACGCCGCCAGCCCAGTATCGTAAAAATAGAGCTTCGGCGTCTTGACCAGCCTCTTGCCAAAGTTGGTATGGTAAGGATAAAGCCGAAACACGATGAAGCTGGATTCGAGCAACGACAGCCATTCTTTGACCGTGCCAACGCTGACCCCACACGCCACGGCAAGCGCGTTGTAATTGAGCATCTCACCGCAACGTAGGGCACATTGCTGCAGAAACTTCGTAAAGTCACCGATTTTCCGCACGCCGAGTTCCGCGCGCACGTCGCGCTCGATATACGTGTCCGCATATCCTGAGAAATAAAGATTTCTGCTCACTTTATGTTCGACATCGCGGTCGAACAGCCTTGGGTAGCCACCTTGAAACACCCACTGATCCATACTTTCGGGAGCCACACCGCCCTGCCGGAGTTCCTGATAGGAAAGCGGAAGAAGGTGCAGGATGGCCGCGCGACCGGCCAATGATTGCGAAATGGATTTCAGAAGCAGAAAATTCTGAGAACCGGAAAAAATGAACTGCCCGGGCCGTTGCCTGCGTTCGTCCACCAAAACCTGCACATCGGAGAACAGGTTGGGCACGCGCTGCACTTCATCGAAGATAACACGATCGTCGTAAAGCCCAAGAAACGCTTCGGGATCTTCCGCGGCAAGTTTCTGTGCTCTCGAACTTTCCAAAGAGACGTACCGATAATCAGGGAACTCCTCACGCAACAGCGTCGTTTTGCCGCTTTGCCGAGCTCCCGTCAGCGTGACGAAGGGAAATTGCGATACCGCATCGCGTATCGTATCCGTTATCGTACGAGGTATCATAACAGCTCCCTTTCTTTCCTTTTCATTTTGCGCTCCGCAGCCTTTTGAAAGCTTGGAATTCTGCCGAAATTTCTTTCTACTATAGGATTTTTACCTATTCTACCTTATGATTTTCACCAGTTCTACTATCGGATTTCACCAACGCTACCTTACGATTTCCACCAGCCCTACTATCGGATTTCACCATCACTACCTTACGATTTTCACCGGCTTGCATTATTGAACAGGCATTGAACCAGCATTGAACAGGCACGAAACCGACAACCGACGCTCGTCTCTGTTAGCTACATCACAGCTTTGGCCCGCGTGCCGTAAGGCGAAGCCACGGGCGACCTATTACTATATATAGCGGTATCGCATTGCCCAATCACTAGATGTAGTGTTGCCGGTGTTGGGAACCGACCGCTCAATGTCAACGGAATACGGGAGAATGAACCCTCCCAGACGTATTCGCGAGCGGCGGCCCCAGACGCAACGCGAATACCGCGAAACTTTAACAATACAGAACGGCACGAAAAGAAGGAACACTCATGACAAACGAGGTCAAACTCGCCGATGACAAGATGATGGCCGATTCGCTGACACCTCCGCAGTGGTCGACGGCCTTCGCCAAGGGCGCGGACCCCAAGTCCATGCGCATCCGCCCCGTCAACTGGAACAACATCCAAGACGACAAGGACCTCGAGGTGTGGAACCGCCTCATCGCCAACTTCTGGCTGCCTGAGAAGGTGCCGCTCTCCAACGACATCCCCTCCTGGCGCAGCCTGACCGAACACGAACGCACCACTACGGTCCGCGTTTTCGCTGGCCTCACCACGCTGGACACCGAGCAGGCCACCGTCGGTGAACTCGTCCAGATCCCGGACGCGCTCACGGAGCACGAGCAGGCCATCTACACCAACATCGCCTTCATGCAGTCGGTGCACGCCCGCTCCTACTCCTCCATCTTCTCCACCCTCTGCTCCTCCGAGCAGATCGACGAAGCCTACCGTTGGGCCGTGGGCAACGACCTCGTGCAGGAGCGCGTCCGCATCGTCATGGAGCAGTACCAGTCCGAGGACCCGCTCAAGCGCAAGGTCGCGGCGGTCATGCTCTCCTCGCTGCTGCTCTACGCGGGCTTCTACCTGCCGCTTTACTTCTCCAGCCGCGCCAAGCTGATGAACACCGCGGACATGATCCGCCTCATCCTGCGCGACAAGGCCATCCACGGCTACTATTCCGGCTACAAGTACCAGCGCCACCTCGAGCACCGCACCGAGGCCGACCAGGAAATGCTCAAGAAGTACACCGACGATCTGCTCAACCAACTTTACGACCTCGAGGTCAAGTACTCCGACCAGGTCTACGAAGGCTTCGACTTCATCGACGACGTGCAGGCATTCGTGCGCTACAACGCCAACAAGACGCTGATGAACCTCGGCTACGAGGCCAAGTTCAGCGCCGCCGAAACCAAGGTGAGCCCCGAGATCATCGCCGCGCTCAGCCCCTCGGCCGACGAGAACCACGACTTCTTCTCCGGTTCCGGCTCCTCCTACGTCATCGGCAACGCCGAGGCCACCGACGACGAGGACTGGGACTTCTAGCCTTTAGCGAGCACAACGCACAAGTCGCCGGATAGGTTTTAAGAAACGGCGGAATTCCGCCAATCCTGATGTCCTATCCGGCGACTTGTGCGCTATCTAGTGGCGATCGTTGAACCTCGCGGCTACGCCGCGGTTCATCTTCCACGCGAGGAACCGGTAGTAAGCCACCAAAACCAGCCAGACCAACAGGTATATCACCACAAACGCGATGACAAAGTACGCAAACTGCTCGCTGAACACCACGGTC
This sequence comes from Bifidobacterium sp. ESL0732, assembly GCF_029395535.1. Classification (NCBI taxonomy): domain Bacteria; kingdom Bacillati; phylum Actinomycetota; class Actinomycetes; order Bifidobacteriales; family Bifidobacteriaceae; genus Bifidobacterium; species Bifidobacterium sp. ESL0732. The sequence continues at coordinate 2,194,874 of NZ_CP113920.1, forward strand.
CACCCGTTGACGAGCACCCACCCGCTGAAGGCCGCGAAGGTGCATACACAGTGAATGGGTATCGCGATCAACAGCGAAACATCCACGTGGAACAGCAGAAAGTTGAGCAGGCCGACCACTATCTCCGGCCCCAACAACGTCATCATGCTCATTCTGTTGACAGGGATCCAATCAGGCACAATAAGTTCGAAAACCACCCACAACACCTCACCCACGGCAATGGCAATGCACAGGTGGCGAAGAATCTGAGCCGGAATACTCTGCGAAGCATACTTGTACTCGACACCAAACAGCCGAGACTCCTGCCTTGCCGACACCCTCGGAACAGCTTTCATCGGAACATCCTCGCCTGCATGACGCGCTACACTTTCGGGTTTCAACGGACGCCCGGCCGCGGCTTGATTGGTGTCAGAACAACTCCCCGGATCGACAGGGGGGCCTTGGGGCTCTAATCCTTCAACTTTGTTGGTATCCACAATTTATACTCCTATTGCCTGGCGAAGAGCGCCGACGTAACGGCGGCTCACGGTCTCCTGAACCCCACCTGCAAGGCTGGCGGTCATATTGCCGGAATAACTTGCTTCCAACGACTGCAGATGGTTGATGTTGATGGCGGCCTGTTTGGAGACCCTGATGAACGTCGGGGGCAGCAGGCTGAGCACATGCACCAGCGTGTCCGCCGTCGCGACGACCCGCGTGCCGACCCTACCGTCGAGCATCGCATGCGTGAGTATGGTGATAAGCACCATGCTGCCCTGCACCTCTAACGAAACGATATCGGACTGACGCACCAATTGCAGCCCGGTCTCCGTAGTAATCGGGATGGAACCAATACGCCGCCCACCCAGAGCCTGGATGCTTTTCAGAACCTGCTGAGCCTCTTCGTCGAGCTCCTGCGCTTCAACAAGGACCTTCACCTGCCCCGGCGGCAAGACCGGATTAGCCTGAAACGTAACGTCCATGCGCACTCGCACCACTCTCTACAGTCCATAACGCAGCATGAACGCGCTCAATTCACAGCAGCGCCACGGCAATCGCTTTCGCACCACAATGGTCATCATATTCAGCTACGCAATCTCTCCTTTCAGCATACAATTCATAATCACGAAATCAAGCTTGACAACGCAATATCTTTTCAAACAAGCCGCCTGACTCAAGCCAAGACGGTACCGAGGCCGCGAATCCGCCGGGTTTGACGCACGATGCCATTGGTGCGCAACGCCAGCAGCATGACAAACGCGAGCGTCAGTACGGCCATCGCCATGTTCTGCGCGGGCCCAAGAGCATGGACGAGTCAAACCAGGCACTGCGGACGCCCGGACTTCTTTTGAACAAATCGTCCTCATAGTCGACGTCCACCGCGATCTTGAACGTCAGGGAGACTTACTGGTTCTCGAACAAGTGGCGTATTGCCGATGAAATGTAGAGCAGCAGCGTGCATTGGCAATATGTAATAACAGAGGCGGCATGATGCCAACCGACACATAGGCCCCGGTAAAAAACCCAGCCGTCGTGCCCAAGGCCGTAATCACAGAATCGGCACGCCGATGCACATCAGACGCAGCACCCCGTATGCAAACAGAGCGCCCAGCACCTAAAGGAACACCCGGCCGCGGCGGCACAGGAAGTCGGCAATATTACGAGATATTACGAGATATCAAGTCAAACAACGATACTGCCTTCTCATCAAAAATCCAGAAACTTGGAGCGAGTCTGGGCCGAATCGTCAAAGACCCCGGCCCGCTCCTCAGCTCATCTACCTTCTGTCGTATGGCCATGCCGCTTTTTAGCCAGTGCCAGGCACAGGCCCAAGGTGAACACCGTAAACGACGCCAAAACAATCGCCGTAATCGCGGCGCCGGTGGTGGCCATCTGCTCCGTGACCGGTGCCTTTGTGGCGACCTGCTGCGGACCAAGACTCGTAGGTGTGACGCTCAGCGGGTTCGGCGCAGGGTCGATGCCGGGGGTCGGGTCAAGCTGTACGCCAGGCGCAGGCTGCTGGGGCTTGGGCCGGGTCGGCGGGACGATGGGGTTCGACGGAGGCTGCGTGCGCAGCATACTGTTGGGACTCGGGTCCAGGCTCTCCGCCTCTGGCACGCCACCCACGTTGACGTTTATATCGCCTGCGAAGACGCTGCAATCCCCGGTGCAGCCGGCGATCAGCGTGGACTTGAACGAGAAGGACGCCCGCTCGACGCCGGTCAGGTCGTTCCATGTCACCGCGCCCGTCTGAGGATCGTACGAACCCGAACTCGGCCGAATCCGCGTGGGCCGCACGAAGCTGCCGTCGGCGTTCCTCGCCGTCGGCACGCTGACGACCCCGGAGGACTTTGCGGGCACGGAGGCCTTCTGATTGGCAGCACGCAGCTCCCGACCCAACAGATTCCCCCATTGCAAGGGACTCAGGTCCGTGATGTAGTTATTCTCGACATTCAGAGTTTCAAGAGTCTTCAGGCTGCCCAGCGGAGTGATATCGCTGATACGGTTGTTCTGCAAGTACAACCTCGCAATGTGCGGCATGTTCTTCAGGGGTGTAAGATCGCTAATCTCATTGTTATCCAGCCAGACGTAGTGAAATGGACTTGCTATCGGCTGGGGAAGAATCCCATCAAGACTGGTCAGGCCTTCATCCTCATAATCAATAATAGCGCCGACCCGCATATCACGCAGGACGTTCAGGTTCCTGATCTTCTTGCTGTTATTGACGTACAGGGCAGTGACATCAACCCCATCACGCTCTCTGAGCATGATTTTATGATATTTTATCTTGTCGTTCATGTTGGTTGCGTGATCAAACAGATCCTTGTATTTCTTGTATCCGTCCTCCCGCTCCTTCTTCTTCGTCGCTATGTAATCGCCTACCTGCGAGATATCGGTCAGTTCCGAGCAGTCGCGGATATCCAACACGGTGATGCTGGTGAGATGTTCCATCCCCTTCAGACTGTGGACATGCACCAGCTTCCACTGGCCATCCACATTCATGTAAGCGTCGTGGATATCGAGCTCATGGATATGCGTGTCAGATTCCCTAAAGGTTCTGTTGACATCGTTATGCCATCCGTTAACGGCCTTGGCCATGAGCGGGTCGGGGAAACACTCGGGGATGGTGCTTTGGCCCACGACGCAGCCGTCGTCCGCGGCCATCGCCGTGCCCTGGCCGAGCGCCATCCCCGCAAGCATCGCCGCAGGAACGACTACAACAGCTGCGAATCTACGCACCACACTCCGCATGAACCTTCTCATCGTCTTCCTTTCTGGCCCTGTGCCGTATCCACCACGATTTCCGTCTTGTGGACTTTCACATATACCGTAATGATTCCAAACCGTCATATCACTCATCCCGATTCTCACGACGGTGGCGCGATGCCATAGCGGAGGCGAAGGGAGCGAACCGCAACCGAATGGCTATGAGCCCCACCAGCAACAGCGCCAACGACACAAGCGCTGTCACCATAATGGGAATGACCCGTGCCGACTTAGAACTGATAACCGCCTGATCGGCATTAGAATGCACATCACTGTCCTCGCAATAGGGCAGAGAAGCAGCTAACCGAGTGCCGTACCATGCAATGCCGTTAGCTGGGCTGACAGCACTGGCGGGGCGAGGCACGCATCGCTGACCGTTTTGGGTCTTGGGCTTAGCAGGAGCCGATCCCACCACACCGTCACGCCACAGCCCCTGGCCGTTCACTATGCCGTTAGACAGTCCGCCCGCAGCAACGACGTTCTGATTGACTTGGACGCTAGAGACCGAGCCACCACTTTGATGATTCGCAGAGGAATCATCAGTACCGGTGACCTTGCGCCAATGCGCGAAGAACGTGGTGACTCCGGGCTTCACATTGAGCTTGGTGCCCGGACGGTAGACCGGCGTATCCTCTCCGCCGGCGGCCTTCTTGCTCCAACCGATGAACCGGTAGCCGTCGACCGCGAAATCGCTCTCGGCCAAGGCGCGCTGCTGATACAACTTGTTGCTCTTCTTGGTATAGACCACGTCGAAGGCATCATCATTCATCGTGCCCGTGGCCTTAAATCCCTTAGGCGCGTTCGCCTCATAATGCATAACGTAATGCCCCTGTTCGGGCACGTCCACGGCCTTCCACTGCGCGTACAGAGTGATGTTCCGGCCACGGGAGAGTACAACTGTGTCTCCTGCCTTATACGGCTTGCCCGGGTGGCCGGTGCCATCCTCATTGCCGTCGTATGTGGTGTTCCAGCCCATGAACTCGTAGCCATCCGCCTTAAGGTCGGCCGCGGGAATCTCGTGTTGCACCTGGTTGACGTGCGCGCCAAGCGCTGTAACATTCTGCGGCAACGTACCCTGCAGCGTAACGCCCTTGGGCAGATTGGCGTCAAACTTCAAGGCCGCCCGCTCCTGCCAGCGATACGTGTGGCTGTGCGGAGCGTCGGGCGAATCACCCTGGGCACCCGTCATGCCAGCCGTCAAATGGTTTGCAAGGTCCGCATTGGCGTCGTCGGTGCCACTGGCCCAGCTGTCGTCATCGCTGGTCCAGCCGCCTGTATAGCCGTCGGTGTCGGCCGGATCGTCGCTGAAGGACTCGGCCTGAAGCTTGGTGGCGTCCCCCACCGTGATCTCCTCCAAGTTCTCGGGAAGGATCTTGCAGGTTCCGTCCGTGGCCACGGCCTTGTTCTCGGCGCACTTGTGCAGGTTCTCTGTCGGCACGTCCGCGACCTGCATCGTGTTCCAGCCGGAGAGGTCGAGGGTCTTCAGTCCGGTGCCCTGGAACATGTAGGTCATGCTCTTGACGTTGGCGGTGTTCCAACCGGAAACGTCGATGTGCTTCAAGTTGCTGTCGCCGCCGAACATGTCCCACATCTGGCTGACATTGTCGGTCTTCCAGCCGGACACATCGGTAAGGTCTGTGCGCTTGCGGTTACGCTGGAACATGCCAGCCATCGAGGTGACCTGGGAGGTGTCCCAATCCTTCATGCCACGTACGTTCTTGAGCGACGTGTCATAGCGGAACATGCCCTCCATGTTGGCCACGCGGCTGGTGTCCCAACCAGACAGATCACCTAGACCGTCCAGCGACTGGCACTGGTAGAACAGATAGGACATATCACTCACATCGCCGGTCTTCCAAGAGGAAAGTCCTTTGACACCGGTCAGCGCCGTATCGCCGGCGAACATCGCGCGCACCGAGACGGTCGCGCTGGGGTCAGAACGAACAAGCCCCTGGCCCAGCTTCCAGTGCGAGAGGTCAAGCTTGTCAAGGTCGGCGCGCCCCATGAACATCTGATCGAACTTCTGGACCTTGCCCACGTTCCAGTGCGCGATGGCGCCGAAGTCCAGGCCTTCAGAGTCGTCCTGCGCGGCGACCGCAGTATCCTCGGGCTGCGCCGGCAGTTTGCTCAGCTGATTGACACTGGCGAACATGCCCGACATATCGGTCACGTTACTGGTGTCGAGGTCAGCCAGTCCCTTAATCTGATTGAGTTTGCCGTCTCCGAGGAACATATACGAAACATTGTTAAGGCTCGGGGTATTCCAACCGGTGATGTCCACCTTCTTCAGGTCAGACTGGTTGGCAAACAGATACGACATATCGGTCACCTGTGGCGCGTTCCAATTGTGCAGATCCACCTGCTGCATGGCCGTGTCCCCGGCGAACAGCCTGGAGACGTTCGTGGCCTGCGAGAGGTCCCAGTCCGCAAACTTCACATTCGTAAGCGACTTCGCATTCGAGAACATACCGGACATGTCAGTCACCTTGCCGGTCTTCCAGCGCGAAAGATCCAGGCTCGTGAACGCCGTGCCCGCGAACATGTCGGCCATCGACCGGCCGCTCTTGGTGGCGCTACTTTCCATGGTCCAGTCGTTGATGCCATCCACTGCATTAAGGCTCGAGGCGCCGTCGAACATGCCCGAGAAGTCGGCAACTGCGGAAACGTCCCATCCACGCACGTTCACCCGGCGCAGCTTCGTGGCACCCGAGAACATGCCAGACACATCGGTGACCTTGCGTGTGTCCCACTTCGAAAGATCGATCCGTTCAAGCGATTTGTCGCCCTTGAACATATCGGATACCATCACTGAATCGTCGACCGGATCATCTTCGTCATCGTCGTCATCGCCAGGCTGAACGAAACCTGCCGGAACCTGGGTCCAGGACACGTCCTCAATACCCTTGACCGTCTTCAGTGACGAGCAGCTCGAGAACATGTCGGTATAATCGTGGACCGCGCCGGTCTTCCAGCCGGTCATGTCGACGGTTTGCAGCGCGGTATCGTTGGCAAACATGGCGTTGAGGCTGCCCGATACGCGACGTTCCTCATCCTGGTTCTCATACCGCTGCCCCAGCCGGGAGGTATCCCATCCGGAGAGGTTCACTCTCCGCAGCGAGGACGCGCCGCTGAACATCTCGGCCATATCCTGCACTCGCGAGGTGTCCCAGCTCGACAGGTCGAGCTCGGTGAGCGAAGCATCACCTGCAAACAGCTGCGACATGTTGCCGACGTGCGAAGTATCCAGGCTGCTCAAGCCCTTGATCTGTTCGAGCTTGGGGTCCTCGGCGAACATCTTCTGCATCTGGACGTCGTACCCGGTGTCGTTGCGGAATTTCAGGCCAGACACGTCCACGGTCTTCAATTTGGACAGGCCCCTGAGCATACCGCTGACGCTGGCTCGGTACTGTCCATGGAGGTCATTCATAGGATTGTATATCGTCACATTCGTGAAGACGATATCGGTGACCTGATTGACCCACCGGGCGGGCCACGTGTTCCAAGGCAGGAAGGCCAGTGTCGCGGTGCCATCGTAGATGTGGATGACGCAGCCGCCGCCGTCGGTCGGAGCGGCCGTCCATTGCGCCGTCTGCAGACCTTCTTCCTGCATGAAGGTCGGTTCCGCCGCGTTGTGCGGCGTAGTGTCGTTGCAGCTCATATCGAGATCCTGCGTCGTTGGCTTGGCAGCGGTGTCGGACTTGCCGGCATCGGCCGAAGAGGAGGACTTGGCCGATTCGGTTGTCTTGGCGTCTTTGGAGGACTTGGCACCGGCTAGCGACCCGTTTGTCGAAGCCTTGGAGCCACCCAGCGCCTCATCCTGAGCGATGCCGCCATTGGCGCCGCCATTCGTCTGTTGCGGAAGCTGTGACTGTATGGCATTCTGGCCGGATGCAGGCGCGACACTCGGCTCATTCGCGGAAGCCACCACCGACACACCAGCCAAAAAGGCTCCGGCAATCACGATACCCAATACCTTACGTCCCAACTTCATGAATTACCCCCTATCGCAACATCCGCCTTGCTGAAGTCGTAGCAAGGGCATGACTGTATTGACACGACTCTTCATTTGTTGTTGTATCGCAAAATCGTGCAGTATGAGGGGGCAGCGAGCTAAGCGGTACAAAATGTAGGGCAAGAGGCGTCAACGCCCACTTATGCGACATGAGTGGCTTTCTTGTGCATGTCTTGCCCGGCAGTCGGCATGGCGTCGCCAGTAGTTGACATCGAATCTCGCAGTTTCGACAGCGTCGATGACCTGATGGAGTAATTACGCAGCGCTTTAATGCAGTGTATGCAACAGCACATTTTATCAAACGCATGCTTCGGGCTTATCGGTTCCGGGCGTCGCCCATGGAACAATGAAGAATTCGCGAACTTCGCCAAAGAAAACGTGAAGGCCCACTGCCGTACGCCATTTGTTTCACCACAGCTAATTGCAGTACTGTCGCAAACAATTTGGTTGAAGGGGACGAATCATGAATGGGGTTTACAGGCGGCTGTCCCGCTTCAAGCCCAGTATCAAACGGTTGGTATGCTTCATGACTGCAACGATAATCACCGCCTTCATGTTCATCGCCATGTCAATCACCAACGGAAGCGCGGCTGTAGAGACTCTTAATCCACAGGAACCGTGACATGGAACAATCCACCTCACCCTCATCCCTCAGGACAACTGCTCATAATCTCGGCAATCTCCTTGAAACGCCCATGATGCAATTCCAAGTATTCATTGATGGCCTTGCGAATCAAAGCCGATGGTTTGAGGCTTTCTGCATCTGCGCTGAAACGAAGCCACTGGTTCAAATTTTCAGGAATCCTCACCGACAGCCTCCGTTCACTGATTCGACGCTTCGTATCGGCCGTATTCCCATTAAACTCCAACATTTCCTTCCTTTCGATTTTCAACTAACCGATCGCCGTAAAACCGTGTTCTTAGGGCGACAAGAAAAAAACAATTCAGACATTCCCATCAAGTGCACATATGATGAACCTGCCATGTGCTGATGGGTCGGTTCGGGCGAAATGCTGGAACCCGTAGACCGCACCGAGCCTCTGAAAAGCCAAGAGGCAGTAGGTGCGGCCTACCATACTCACGACGGACGCTCACTCGGTCAGCCGATCATTCTCACCCGGCCATTAATCTGGCCTATCGGGTACTCAGCTCATCGACCCGATTTGATGTCATTCGATTGGGTTGAAGGTCTCATCAGAATCAATCTGCCCTCCAGCACCACCGGTGTTCGATAGAATGACCGCGCCACCGACATTCCCGGTCGCTCCGGTCACCTTCACCCGGTAAGTTATGGCTATGACGCTCAACGGGTCGAGCTGCATGCTCGGGTCTTTCGTCGAATAGCCGGTGGACGAAAGAGAGAACTTGTCGGAAATGTCGGTGTCGGTGTCCTGGCTGTTGGACGCAGCATACTTCGCCGAGAACGACCCGGCTACCAAGGCGGCGTTCGGCCCCCAAGTGTCTTCGATTTTCACGGTCGGATTGTTGAAGCTCGACAGCTCGTTGCGCACCTGTACCGTATATTTCACCTCATCGCCATTATGCACCGGCGTCGTCTGGAAGGGATATGCGTTTTTAATCACCGTCTGATAGCTGCCGACGTTCTGTACTTCGGGCACGAAGGTCGCAGGCCAGACAAACAGGCCCGACTGAGCCCTCTTGCCCTGCGTTGCCATGACCTTGGGAGAAACACATCCAGGCTGTCCATAGGCGCAGACGGTCTGTGTGCCGTAACCTTGGCCGCCCAAAGATGTCCCGCCGCCGTTCTCGCCCCAGGTGTAGACGGAGCCATCGTTCAGATTCAGATTCGCTCCGTCCTTGTTGCCACCCACTTTGACGGCCTTGCGGTGCTGTGGGTCCTTGGTAGGATTCCAGACGATGCCCGGGCGGTCCTTGTCATTGGTCGGCGTAGCGTCCTCGGTTGGCGACATGTTTGACGAGAAGGCCCCGCCCCACTTGTGCTGCCCCCAGCCCCACGCGTAGCCGTCCTCCGTCACGAATTGACCGGAATGATAGCCTCCGTTGGCGTCGATCACATTGTCGGCGGTCACCGTGGAACCATCCGCTGTGGTGGCCGAAAGCACCTGTGGAGTCGACCGATATGTCGAATCGTTTTGTTTGTCGGATTCCGGCATGCCGATGCCGTCAGTGGAGACGCCCCATGTCCAGAGCTTCTTGTTGCTGGTGAGCATGGCACCATAGCTGAAACCACCGAGAAGTTTGATATATCCGCCGTTGTCCGCAATCAGCTTGGTAAGGCTCGGCACCGGCACTGGGGAGAAGCAATAGTAGTTGCTGCCGCTGAGGCTTCGGCAAGGCTTGGTGGTGTCACTTGACGAGTAGGCCTCAAGCTCCTCGTTGCTCATTGCCGCTCCTCCTCCGAACGACTTGCCCCAGAAGTAGACCTGATTATTGGTGTCGACGGCAAAGAATGTGTTATATCCGCTGTAGACCGATTTGATCTTGACGTTTCCGGGGAACGTCACCTTGGTGGGTGAAAGCGCCACGCCGCTGCTTGTGCCAACAGGATATCCATCCGTGCCTTCTCGGCCCCACTTGGCAGGTGTGTCGCCCCATTTGCCCGCGCCTCTTGCACCAAAGGCATTGTCACCCACGGTCCACACCGTTCCATCCTCCTTGAGCCAGGCGAATCCGTATTCGTTCGAGGCCACCTTAACCACTTTGGAGGTGTCATCACCGTCGGGATAGGTGCCCGTGGGGGCACCGGGGCCATCAATCGGCTTCCATGTCTCCGAACTGGCTTGGGGATTGGCCTGGTTGACCGTATCAGGTATCGCTTCCGATGCACCGGTCTGGTTTTTGTAAAGTCCATAGACGCCTCCGGTTACATTGGTCGCCGGACCGCCGGAGGCGATGAACGCGGGGTCGGAAGGAACCCTGGAACCATTCTGAGTATTGTCGCCCCAACCATAAAGATTGCCATAGCAATCCACCGCCATCAGCGCATACGCGGAACCCGCCACGTCGGTGGCGCAGGTGAAGCCCCGTATCACCGATGGTTTGTTGTTGTTCGTGATTCCCGTGCAGCTTCCACTCGCCTTCGGGTCTCCGGTGTAGCTCGCGCCGTTCTTACCACCGGAGAAGTAGCCGCCCTGACCGGCATTGTCAATGTTGCAAAGGTTGTAGTATCCCCAAATCCAGATATTGCCGCTTTTGTCTTTGGCGATCTGGGTGTCCAGGGCGTACTCGCCTTGCACTCCCGCACCGGTGGTGAAGTTCTCCTCTGGAGACGTGACGGCGACGCTTTTGCTTTTCACGTAAGCGCCATAGGCGGCCGTCGAAATGCCGGCTATCAGCGCGGCCACCAGCGTGACGACCAGAACGACACGACCCTTGAATTTTCTCTTTGCAGAAGTCGAATTCATCTTGTCTCACCTTTCACAATCAGGCCCAATCGGGTAGTGGTGCCGTTATAGGCGGCAAGCTGATCCTTGCTCATGGGCGAATCCACATATAAATTGACTTGATAGGTCTTGCTCTCCCCGGCATGCAGAGAGACAGGTATCCGAGCAGAAAGCCAGCCTGGGGCCTTGGCGTTGTTGGCGGCGGGATCGCCTAGGTTAAGGTCACCCTCCGTGCCAAGCCTGCCTGTCCACAGTTGCTGGGATCCATCGAAGACGCTGAAACGCAGTTGTGTGAACAGGTCGGGATAATAGGAGTAGTTCATCGCTGCTGTGGAACCATTGCTAGCTGAAGTCGGCAACTGCTTGTATTTGATCTTCATGTTCGGATCTGGGTCCAGAAATTTCATCTGCAACGACCCGACGTCATTGCCAAGCGATTTGACGGTGACGTTCCAATGCTGGGTGCCAATGGAAAGCGGGTCGACCAAATCGATGACGATCGGGTCGTCCGACGATCCCGTACCTTTGCTTTGCGGAGTGACACCGGTAGCGGCCTGAATATCCACATCAAAGTCGGTGTCAGTCGAAGTGTTCAGTCCGTTGGCTCCAGCCATTCCGGACAACAGCATCGTGGCCGCAGCCACCACGACGGCTATGTTTCGACGGATCAAGGACGATCTCGCCTTCATTTTGTGTTTTGCCATCATTTCTCCTTGCCGAACTTACCGTTTTTCAAACAATCCAAATTGTTTATCATCGTTTTTCGTCTCGAGCATGACGTGCCAGAAGCGGTGCCCTTCGGCTGCGCAGGAAGGCGACAACCGCCAAGACCACCAGCGCCACCAGGGCCACCAGCGCCATTAGCAGCACGAAATCCGGACCCGCATTCTCGGGTGCAGGTATTACATTAGGAATCTCTGAGCGTACGCCCGAAACCAGAAGCCTGTGGGTGTTGATCCCATAGGGGGTGCAGGTCATCAAGGTGATCCTGTCCGTGCCCCGTTCGATTTTGAGTCTGCTGGTATCCTGTGGGTCAATGACATTGATGCGGTCGACCTTATAGCCAATCGTCTTACCCATCGTCTTGACGTAGAACGTATCGCCCTTTTTCATCTCATCAAGTCTGGTGAACATCAATGCTTGCACCATGCCCCTGTGCCCAGTAATCACCGAGTGGGTAGACGGGCCTCCTACCGGAAGCGAAGTGCCATACAGATGCCCCGCACCGGCTGCAAGGGCCTTTTCGGACGTGCCATGAAAGATGGGAATATTGACGGAGATCTTGGGGATGACGATGGAACCCATGACCCCTCCGCCTTGGTCAAGTATGGTCTGATAATCATGGTCGCGCTCTTCGGCGCTCTGACCATCTGATTTCTGGGACGAGAACGGATCAACGCTCTGGCCCATCACCGGCTGCCCGCTCAGGGCGAGTCTGTGATTATATTGATCGGCCGCTTCCAATGCCTCTTTGGCGCGAGGGTAAGGCCAACCAGCTACCTGTGAAGCCGAAAGATCGGACTGTCTGCTTTGGCTCATCGCGGTGATGTATTGAGCCACAAACGGATATGAGACGACACCGATTCCGGCAAGCAACAGCAGCACTGCGAGAACCTTGAGAACAAGTTGGGTTCTTCGTGCCTTCCTGTCCATTTCCCGCGCCATCCGGATATCATTTTTGTCGGGAAAGGCCAAGGCCTTGCGCGACTTGACGACATCGCCGCTTGACGAACCGCTCCCCACGCATAAGGCCTTGGTCATATTCGTTACTCCTGGTTTGCTTTCCTGTTGGGCTTACAGTGCGATCGGGTCGCCCATGTTGTGCGAACGCTGGCTGCGACGCACACCGATGTAGAGGCCTGAGCCGGCAGCCACGAGCAGGACGCCAAGGGCGACCAGCATGGTGATGCCCGCCGCACCCGTGAGTGGCAAGGAAGCCAGGCTGCGCACGTTGGTAACGGTGTACTTCTTGGATGACTTGTCACTGTGGGAGACCAAATCCCAGGTCACATCCTTGCCGCCTTCGTAGCTGAGCGAGGTCAGCATCTTGTTGGCGTCGTAGGTCGGGGTGATGATCGCGTCGAAGGCGGTGTTCATGTTCTTGAAACCGTCAACGGCCTTGGTTTCCTTGACCGAATAGGTGCCGGACTCGATGCCCTGCAGGTGGATGGTGCCCGAGGCGGGAACCGTGACGGTGTCGACGGTGGCCTCTCCGCTCATCGGGGAACGATAGTTGCCATTGCCTTCATCAAAGAACTTGACAATCTTTCCGTTGAAGGAAACCTGGAACTGGGTTCCGGGCAGAGCCTCGCCAGTGTCCTTGGCAAGCTTTTCCACGTCAAAGCCGAAGGTGTAGACCGGAGTCTCGCCAGGCTCGGTGTTGTCGGTTTTGTTGTGCTCGGTGGTGGAGCTCGGATCGTTGGTGTATTCGACCTTCGCGGAGTTCTTGACGGTGCCCGGAGCCATGGAGATGGCATCCTCGTTGAGCACGGCGCCGTAGGAGATGGTAATAGAGGAGCCAGCGAGCTTGTAGTTCTTCGCGGCGATCTGGGCCTGCATGTAGGGCGACAGGTCGAAGGAGAAAGCACCGGCCTTGGTTCCGTCGGCAGGAGTGGTCACGGTGTAGTCGGTGCCCTTGGCCAGGGTTTTCTCACCGATCTTGACGACCGGGTTGAAAACCGCGTCCGTGTAAGTCAGGCCTTGCGAAAGCTGATCTCGAACGATGAGCTTGTAGGAGGCCTGATCGAAGTCCGTATAAGTCGGCACTGTGGTGCTGATCTTGAAGGGAACGGTGTCACCGACGTTATGGCTCGGCTTGTCCGTGGTCTTGTCCGGCTTGCTCAAGTGAGGAGCCTTCACGTTGATCTCGCTGACGGCTCCGGCCATGCCGGTGGCGTTCGGGCTTGTGGTGCTCACCAACATCGGAATCGAGGCTCCAGTGTGATCGCCCAGACCCGAGGCCGTGTCGGGTGTGGTATCCACGATCAGGTAGACGCCGTTGGGCATGGTGAATTTCGCAGTGTTGTCTTTGGCGCCGGTGGCGGTGATGGTCGAGGAGGCCGCCGCGCTCTTGATCGCCGATTCCTTCCAGAGATTGGCGACAAAGCGGCGCAGGTTGCCTTCATAGGCAGTCGCCTTGTCGGAGGTCGTGTCTTGGGCCGTATTCCACTTGCTGGCGACATAACCAATCGGGTCTGTGAACGTATCTGTCGAACCAAGCTGGCTGAGCGTCGAGGTCAATGCCGAAGACGAGGAGGACTTGATGGCGGCATTGTCCACCGTGGAGACCTCCACGGTGCTCGCGGTCGAACCGCTTGCGCTAACGGCGTTGCCGTAATCGCCAAGCTTGACCGCCGAGTAGGTGCGGCCCTGAACGGTCTCCCCCTTCAGCGTCAAATCAACATTCGGCTGCGTTTCAACCGCCGAGGCGCTCATAGCAGTGGACGCGAGCATAGTCACTCCGGCCACAAGCGCGGTTGCTGAGGCGAAGAGCCTCGTCAACTTTTTCTTTCCCATTATTTTCCTTTCCTTGGGTCAGGGCGACAACGAATCTCGTTGTTGCGCCCCTACGCTGTGCCGCGACCGCGATTGCGATCGCTGCGGACCTTCCGCGTCAGTTTGGCGGAAGAAATCTTTTATTTCCTGCTGCGAGCCTTGCGCCTTATGACGTAGGAAGCAGCGATTATGGCTAGTCCGACGAGTAAGCAGAGCAGCAATATCCATGCCTGCTTGCCTGTCAGCGGCAGGGTTCCCACCGTTTCTCCGGCCGCGAGGGTCTTGACCGTGGTGCTTGGCGAAAGCGAGGTCTGCGGTGAGGAGACTCCATTGCGGATCTCAATATCGCGTTCGACGTCGTCACGGACCTTCACCGTGTAGGAGAGCGTCACCCGCTCACCCGGCTTCAGCCCTGTGCCGCTCCACCGCAATTGCTTTTTGGCGGCATCGAAAGTCGGGGACTTAAGTGCGTGGTCCACTTGCGATGAGGTGGCTGACAGACCAGTGGGTCCAGTGGCGCTCTTGAGCACATCACTCAGGTCATCGACGACATCGGCTTTGCCCAGCGCCGCACCGGTCGCGTTTTCATAGACGACCTCGTAACGCATCTGCGCTCCGGGTTTCACCTCTGTGACAGTTTTGCCATTAGCTCCATAAGCCCCTTTGGTGAGACCGATATCAACTAGAGCGTCCTTTGACGGGACCGGGTTTGGGCCAAGCGGATTATCGACGTTTCCGACAAGCGACGAATCGCCGCTCGAAGGCCCGCTGGCTGGATTGGTGTGGAAGGGAATCTTGATCTTTACCTTTTTACCCGCAGGTAAAGTTCCGTTCCATACAACCTTGCCCGTCGCCGGGTCATAGACGGCCGAGCCTGAATCTGCAGACAAGCCAGACTGATCGACAGATCCGTCATCCACGATGCCGCCAAGGTCGCCAGTGGCCGAGAACGAGGGGGTGTCGGCATCAGTGTCGTTGCCCACGGTGACGACGTAGATGTAATCCTGATCCTTGCCGAGCTGCGCTCCTTCAGGAACAGCGTTGCCGTCGGCATCCTCGATGCCCACCGTCGTATCGACCTTACCCAACGGATTATTGGTGCCGGGCGTATCCTCCGAACGATCGGAGCTGAAGAGATTCTTCACGGAACCTGTGTAATACACATTTTTCTCACTTTTGTCAACGGTGATCGAATAAGTAATGGTCAACGAAGAGCCACCGGGAATCAAACCGCTCCACGAAAGGGTCTTCACTTCCGTATCCACCTTCGGCGCCGCCGGAGTCGAGGCCACCGGGTCGAACGCCGTGTTAACGTCGTCCAGCCCACCGCTCTTCGAATGGCTGAGCACGCCCGTTAAGTCATCCTTCAGCGTCGTCTCCATCAGGTCACCCTTCGGGTTCGGATTGGTGGCGGTCAAGGTATAGGTGAGCTTTTGGCCGGGGAACACGCGAGTTCCGCTGCCCGGATTGACCGACTTTGTCAGATTGAGATCACGCTCGGTCTCGAAATTGTAGATGGCATCACGAGCGGTGACGAGAAGACGACGATGCTTCGCCCCATCCTTGCCAGTCACTGAATACGGCGCAATGGAGCCGCCCAGCAAGCCAAGCGAGCCGAAACCAGTGTCGCCTGCAGCATCCGAAGGCTGTAATGTCGCTTTAAAGTTTGGCGCACCGTCACTTAAAACGGCATACCCACGCACACGTCCCTTATCGTCCTTGTCACGGCAGGAGACGAACAGAGTATCATTACCCGCCTCAGCATCACCGACGGCAAGGGTGCCGCCGAAGTAATCACCATCAGGAGAGCTGAGCTTATGGGCGATCGCACCGGACTTCGTGTCGAAGGCGAGAACCGTGCCCCTTTGCGCGCTCCAAGCCGAGGCTGAATCCCACGAGGGATCGGAGGCATACAAAGTCGAACCGTCACGGCTGAAGGCGAGAGCTCGGCCGAGACCGGCCATACTTGGACCGCTGGCGGAGGGATAGGACCCTTCGGACAGGTCGGGCGCGAGGTTGGACTTCCACACGTTCGCCTGATAGAGCTGCACCAGGCCGGTAATGGCCGAAGCGTCCCCCACTTTTGCGACATGGCCAGGTACACCGGCGGCGACTATTGATTCTTTGACGGCGACGGTTTGGCCCGCCAAAGCCCCTTCCTTAATCGAGGAATCGCCTTTTGCCGGGAGCAGGGCAACCGGAGCCGACACAGCGTTCTTGAGATCGATGGTGAAGGCGGCACCCGCATCTTCCTGGCCGTCCACCGTCGAATTGGGCGCACCGACCACCAGCGTGTCGCCACTCAACGCGATGGACTCTGCAAAATTATCTACCTGCACACGATCACTGGCTGCCGGGGCATTGATAGTGCGTTGCAGGGTTCCGTCGAGACCATAGACGAAAACCTGTTGCGACCATTTCGCACTGACGATAAGGTGGCCTGCATCCATCGCGACGCCATAACCGAATCCGGAAGCGTCAGCCGGGGCAGCGACTGTCAGAGAGCCAGGCAGGACACCGCCCACATGGTCGAGGTTTCCCGTCCAAACCGAGGTGTCAGCGTTCGGGGTCGAATAGTCACCAGTAAAAGTTTCAACGACCACCGAGCCATCACCTGTCATGCCGGGTTTGCCCTGCTGGGAGACATAAGCCAAATGATTACCATACGCCGCTGCCGCATATCCCTGACGATCGTTGCCTGCGGTGCCGAAGCGCGCGGACTGTCCGTAGTTGGGGAACTGCGAGTGCTGAGCAATTTTCGTCACCGGCGACGACCTGAATTGCCTGCTCGACGTGTCTTGCGAGCCGGAATCACGAACGCCGATATAGGCAGCAAAGGAAGTGAATGCAATCGCGAACGCCGCCACAAGAGTGACCGCAAACGTTGATTTCTTTTTCCATGAAGCCATTTTTCGAGACCTTCACCTTTCTGGACGCAGGAATAATTGCCGGCGCTGATGCTTCGCAGTTGTTGAGTTGCATTGAATATGGTCGGACTCTTCAATCGTTAAGAAATCCTGCGATTGCATTTTGAATCTTCTAAAGAAATCGAGCCCAGTTTGAGAATCCCCATATAGGGGCACCAGTTTTAATCGGAAACAAGGCAGCCCATGCCGCCGAACCGATTTATCGAATCGTTTGAACAGCCATGCCCAATAGGCATGCGCAGTTGTAGGCACACCTGGAATATGCCGCTAAGACCTCATTGACTCGCTGATAGGCCAGACTGCCCGGCAACCGCCGAGACACACCGTTTTCGCTCGCAAAAAACATAGACTCCTCCTTGTTCGCAAACCATGCTGTACAATGAAGAGCAGGTTCTGGATTCGCCAAAATTCAAACCATTGCCGTCAGTCGTGGATTTCGTTCAGTATCGACCATGACTGGCGGTGCTCTTCTTTTTCTTTTTTATCGTGGGCTATTCGCCCATTTCGTCATTCAACCGCTCTGCGGCACATATCCGCCAACAGGGTGGTTCCTCCCGGAAGGCGGCCATCAGAGCACCAGAGAAAAGATACCGGCCACCGCCATGTAATGCTTCTTCCACTGTCTCACCCGCCTCGCTTATCCATTTGGAAATTAATTAGTACAAAATGAGACATTACAGGAACCGCGAACACTCTGTCGCAAAGGCCATGTGACCTAGGTCATAGTCGGGAACAACAAACGAATTCCCTTTCATATGAACAGTTTTGCTCTATTAACGATCATTACAAGCAAAAATGTGCGACAACTGGGGAAGTAATCGACCTCGAAATATCGAAAGAAATCGACATTAAATATCAGATTGCCAATCAAATTTACACAATATTCACAAAAGAAAATTACATTTCCTCTTTCAGCAAAAAGTCATTCGTTTAGACAAGCCTATTGAATGTATTTTATTTAAACCTTTTATAAAACGACGGTTTAACATAACATCAAATGTAATGCGTATTGTTAATATCTATTCTCAACTTTTTTCGTCAACGTCATAAACATATTTTTTCAACGATAACATAATAATATTGACGTATGAATTTCTTTTATTTTTCAAGCAAAATAACCGATATTTACAAAACCGCATCACTTTGACGCTCTATATTCTACAAATGTGATACGCAAATTGATTCTATTGACGTCAACCATATTTACTCTCTATTATTTCTTTTTTATTACCCTGTAGTATATCGAAAAATGTCAGCAACAGAAACACCTGTATGCTTTTCTGGATGTGGTAATGAAAACCCGCGATAGTTTATAAACCCCCAATGGGATCAGGGCAAAGTGTCGACCTCATTCAAATGTCACTTGGACGCCACGCATAGCCAACTGCCCAAACCTTGCCAAGATACATGAGGTGACGTCGCCATTGGAGTTGATATTTAGACCGTTCTGCCACAATGCCCTCGTACTGTGAACCTCGCTACACGTTGGCCACGGTATCGCTCTCGGCGCTGGCGCATCGCAGACAAACCACTACACTTAAGAAGTATGAGTGAACTTAACAATTGGGTGAACCCTCTGCGCGATCCGCGAGACCTGCGGCTGCCACGCATTGCTGGGCCCTGCAGCCTGGTGATTTTCGGCATCACCGGCGATTTGGCCAAAAAGAAACTGCAACCAGCCATTTACGATCTGGCCAATCGCGGCCTGCTGCCGCCGAGCTTCGGGCTTATCGGCTTCGGGCGTCGCCCGTGGAGCAATGAGGAATTCGCGAACTTCGTCAAAGAAAACGTGAAGGCTCACTGCCGTACGCCATTCCGCGAATCGACCTGGGCCAACCTCGCCAAGGGCATGCGCTTTGTGCAAGGCACGTTTGACGATAAAGAAGCCTTCGAACGCCTAAGCCAGACGGTCAAGGAGCTCGACCGCGACCGCGGTACTCGTGGCAACCATGCCTTTTATATGTCGGTGCCGCCGAGCGCCTTCCCTATCGTTTCAAAGCAGCTGGCCGATTCCGGGCTCGCGAAATCCAATGACGACGCATGGCGCCGTGTCATCATCGAGAAGCCGTTCGGCCACGACCTCGAAAGCGCGAAGGAACTCGATCGGGTGGTCTCCGAAGTCTTCGACCCGAGCTCGGTCTTCCGCATCGACCACTATCTCGGCAAGGAAACGGTGCAGAACATGCTGGCACTGCGTTTCGCCAACTCCATGTTCGAGCCAATTTGGAACTCCAACTACGTCGACCATGTGCAGATCACCATGGCCGAGGACATCGGCATCGGCGGCCGCGCTGGTTACTATGACGGCATTGGCGCCGCACGAGACGTTATACAGAACCATTTGCTGCAGTTGATGGCCCTGACCGCGATGGAGGAACCGGTGAGCTTCGCTGCCTCCGACCTCACGGCCGAAAAGACGAAGGTGCTTTCCGCTGTCCGCCTACCCAAGGATCTCGGCGCCTACACCGCACGCGGTCAGTACGCCGCCGGATGGCAGGGTTCCGAGGAAGTCTGCGGCTACCTCGACGAAAAGGGCATCGACAAGTCCAGCGCCACCGAGACCTACGCCGCCATCACGCTCGACGTCGACACGCGCCGCTGGGCCGGGGTGCCGTTCTACCTGCGTACCGGCAAGCGCCTGGGCAAGCGCGTCACGGAAATCGCCGTGGTCTTCAAGCGTGCCCCGCATCTGCCTTTCGAGCAGACCGCCGTACGCGAACTCGGCAACAACGCCATCGTCATCCGTGTGCAGCCCAATGAAGGCGTCACCATGCGCTTCGGCGCGAAGGTGCCAGGTGCCACCGCCATGGAAGTCCGCGATGTGTCGATGGACTTCAGCTACGGTCAAAGCTTCACCGAAAACTCACCTGAAGCTTATGAACGCTTGATTCTGGACGTCTTGCTCGGCGATCCACCGCTCTTCCCGACGACCAAAGAGGTCGACCTGAGCTGGCAGATTCTCGACCCGATCGAGGACTACTGGGCCACGCTCGGCCAGCCGCAGCCTTACCGCGCCGGCACTTGGGGGCCGAAGGAAGCCGATGAAATGCTTGCACGCGACGGACGCCATTGGAGGATGCCATGATTATCAAAATGCCCGATACCCAGACCAACGCCATCGCGCGCAAAATCGACGAGCTGCACCAGGAGCGCGGCGAGGCCGGCAACGATCGCGTCTTGACGCTCATCATCTCGACCGACGAGAGCGAGCTCGAGAATGCCCTGAAAATCGCCAATTCCGCAGGCCGCGAACACCCGTGCCGTGTCATCGCCATCGTGCCGAACAGCAAGGAACTGCCATTCTGCGATGTCGACAAGGAGCCGGATTGCTATGTCACCGATTCCGGCGATGTTGAGACCGATCTCGATGCACAGGTTCGTTTCGGTGCCGACGCCGGTGCAGGCGAAGTTATTATTTTGCGCCCGCGCGGCGGGCTTTGCCAGCACACCGATACACTGGTGATGCCGCTACTCGTTCCGGATGCGCCTGTTGTTACTTGGTGGCCGACGAATCCACCGGCAAACCCGTCGAAGGACCCCTTGGGCGCCATGGCCGGAAGTCGTATTACAGATGCGCTACGTTCGAAAGATCCCGATGCGACCTTTGCCAAGCTTCGTGCCAATTGGGAGCCCAAGGATGTCGATTTCTCATGGACGCGCTTGACCACTTGGCGCGCGATGCTGGCCACCACCATCGACCAGCCGCCACACCTGCCGATCGAGTCCGCCAAGGTGATCGGACAGCCCGATTATCTGCCGTTGAAATTGCTTGCCGCCTGGCTTGCGCTGAAGCTCAACGTGCCAGTCGAGCTCGGTTACGTCACCGGTGCCGAGGCCATCACCGGCGTTTACCTGACCCGTTCTGACGGCACGATTGCGCTGGAACGCCCGGATTCGCGCGAGGCCATCATCAGCCAGCCGGGGCAGACGCCGCAAAAGGTCGCCATGCCGCTGCGTACGCTCGAGGATTGCCTAAGCGAGGAATTGCGTCGGATTGACCCGGATGAGGTCTACGCCGATGTCATCCGCGAGGGATGGGACATGATTCAGGGCTGATTGGCCAGACAATTGTTGCTGCCCCTGTCAAGGGACTGCCGTGCGAAGGGTGCACGGTGGCGTCGCAGGAGTGCACGGTGTCGTCACTAAGATGCACATTTCACACGGTACCGTCAGAAATGTGCACTTTGGCATCGCTAAGGTGCACATTTTGCACAGTAACGTCAGAAAAGTGCACATTGCATGTTGCAATTGGCACTTTTGCACGTTTATTTCATCCCATTACTTGACACGAGTTGTGCAAACACCGGAAAATGTCGGCGCAGGCAGCATAACTCGGGCGGTTATCTAAACTTGTGGTATTCAATCAATTATCCGAATCACACAACGGACAAGGAGCACTCAATTCATGGCTGATCAAAAGCTGGAAATATATAAGGACGCGGAAACCGTGGCTCAGGCCGCAGCGCAACGCACGTTGCTCGCCATTCTGGACGGCGTAAACGAATGCCAAGGCGCTGGTGACGCTGGCGCGAAACCGATTCGCAGCCGTTACGACGTCGCACTGACCGGCGGATCCGACATTTTGCGAGCGCTGACTTATATGGCCTCCAATCCATTGGTTGATGCCATCGACTGGAGTCGCGTCCACTTCTGGTGGAGCGACGACCGCTTTGTGGCCGCAACCGATGAGGACCGCAGCTCGTGGCAGGCACGGCAACGTTTCCTCAATAAGCTCGTCGCCGACGGACGCTTGCCGGAAAGCAACATCCACGAGATGGCCGTCGACTCACGCGCGCCCGAACAAGTCGCCGCTGCAACCGATGCCGAAAACGATGAACTGCTTGCCAAAGCGGCAGCAGATTACGAAGCTGAACTCAAGCGCGAACTCAGCGACGAACCGACAATGGACCTGCTGATTCTCGGCATGGGGCCGGACGGCCATTTCGCTTCGCTCTTCCCGGGCCATGATGAAATCAACATCACCGACCCGGCACGCCTGGCCGTAGGCGTAACGCATTCGCCCAAGATGCCACCGTTACGCATCTCGATGACCGCACCGATGCTCGCCCGCAGCCGCCGCACCTGGATGCTCACCTGCGGAGCCGGAAAAGCCAAGGCCACCGCTGCCGTCTTCGCGCGCCCGAACAACCCGGCATATCCCGCCAGCTTTGCCACAGGCGCCGAAGAATTCACATGGTTCACCACGCCCGACGCGGTGAGCGAACTATAAAAACCAAAAATAAATCGCCATTGATACGATTTGTGCTTCTATTCCTAAATGGAACAGAAGCACAAACGTTACTGATTAACTAATTAACTAATTAACTAACTCACCGACTAGCCAAACCAACTAGTATTCGAGCCAGCCGGCAATCAACCAATCAGTCGCTCATTTTTTCTTCCGGACGACCGGGCTCGGCCCACAAGGTGTGGAAGGCACCGGGCTCGTCGACACGGCCGTAGGTGTGAGCACCGAAGAGGTCGCGCTGGGCCTGGATGAGGGCAGCGGGCAGGCGCTTGGAACGCATGCCGTCGTAGTAGGAAAGCGAAGTCGAGAAGACCGGCGCGGGGATGCCGCAGGCCGCAGCCTTGGCGACAACACGACGCCACGCTTCCTGTGCGTTCTCGATGGCACTCTTGAAGTACGGAGCGAAGAGCAGTGAGATATCGGCCTCACCGGACTCGAAGGCGTCGGAAACGACGTTCAGGAACTGGGCACGAATGATGCAGCCGCCGCGCCAAATGCGCGCAACCGCGGCCAGATTGATCTTCCAGTTGTATTCCTTGGCACCATCGTTGATCTCGTTGAAGCCCTGTGCATACGCAACGATCTTGGAGGCATAGAGCGCCTGACGAATGTCTTCGATGAAGGCCTTGCGCTCGTCGTCGTTCGCGAACGAAATCTTGCCGTCGGGACCGGTTAGGTTCTGCTTGGCGGCGCCTTCGCGCAGCTCGACCTGATCGGAAAGACCACGGGCGAACACGCCTTCGGCGATGGCGGTGACGGGAGTGCCCAGCTCGAGGGCTGTCTGAACCGTCCAAGTGCCAGTGCCCTTCATGCCAGCCTGATCGACGATGATATCAACCAACGGCTTGCCGGTCTTCTTATCTTTCTGATGCAGCAGGTCGGCGGTGATCTCAATCAAGTAGGAGTTGAGCTCGGTCTTGTTCCACTCGGTGAACACGTCGCCGATCTCGTCGGGGGTCATGCCCATGCCGCGGCGCATCAGATCGTAGCTTTCGGCGATCAGCTGCATGTCGGCGTACTCAATGCCGTTGTGGACCATCTTGACGAAGTGGCCGGCGCCGTTCTCACCGATGTGGGTGACGCAGGGCTCGCCCTCCGCCTTGGCCGCGATGGACTTCAGGATCGGGCCGAGAGTCTTCCATGACTCATCGGTGCCGCCGGGCATCATGGACGGGCCGTTGAGCGCGCCCTCTTCGCCGCCGGAAACACCACAGCCGACGAAATGCAGGCCGCGAGCGCGAATTTCCTTCTCTCGACGGATGGTGTCCTTGAAATAGGAATTGCCACCGTCGACGATGATGTCGCCCGGATCCATGGCGTCTGCGAGCGCCTCGATCATGGCATCGGTAGGAGCACCGGCCTTGACCATGATGATGGCCGTGCGCGGCTTGGTGAGGCTGGCTACGAACTCGTCGATGGTCTTGGCAGGCACGAACTTGCCTTCGCTGCCGTGCTCCTCCATGAGCTTTTCAGTGCGCTCATAGTGGCGATTGTAAAGCGCCACGGTGTTGCCATGATGCGCGAGGTTACGCGCGAGGTTCGAACCCATAGCCGCCAGACCGACGACTCCAATATTTGCAATAGCTTCCGTCATTGTTCGCCTTTCAACTTGACATTTCTTCGGCAGGAAGGGCCACCGATCTATCTTGCCGGCATCCTTTTATTCCGCCTAAGTTCTTAGTTCTTAATACCTTCGAAACTTCGCTGAAGTCCGAAGGCATCCCTCATTAAGTCTATATCTACTTGCGCCTGCGTGCATGTGGAAAACGTGGAATCACCCACATTCTTATAATCCGCGTCCTGCAAATTCCGGCAACAAGCCTATGGACTTCATCGTCTATTTCTACCTACTCGACAAACAACGCACGCAAGCCGGCAACTTCGTCTTCGCGCATACCGTTCTGCAGGCAATATTGCTCGACAGACCCATACTCGTCCTTGACGCTGTCCAGCACACCCCGCATGAGTTCCGGCGGGGAAGCAAGCATAGCGGTCTGGGCGGCAGTAATCTGGCCGACGCCCTTTTCGTCGTTGGTGAGGCCCTTCATCACGGCCTTTTTGAACGCGGCACCGAGGTTTGCGCCGGACTGGGCATAGCAGGAAACCACCATGTCATCGCTCACCCCAAGCAAGCTCATCAGGATGCCTGCGGTGATGCCGGTGCGGTCCTTGCCGGCAGTGCAATGAATGAGCATCGGGTGGCCGTCGTCCTGCAGCAGCTTGCGCAGGATGAGGACGATCTGCTCGGCCGACCCAAAAACGATATCGTGATACATTTCGGCCATATCGATACCTTTGGCCACTTGCTCCATTCCGCCCTGATCGGTCATGGATGTCTTCAGAAGCGGGACTCGATCGACGTGGATGTCGTCAGGAAGCGTATACGGCCATTGCTCGACCTCGAGCGGGTCGCGCAGATCCACTACCTCTTTGATATTGAGACGATGAAGGTCGTCAACGCCGTGCTTTCCTAGGAAATTGAGGCCAGCGGTACGGAAGAAAAGCCCGTCGCGCAGCTTGTGGCCATCCTGCGTTGGATAGCCGCCGATACCGCGGGAATTGGGAACGCCGTCAATTTCGACGCCGGCGCCGTCTCCATCGGGGCGATAGTCAAGATAACCGGTACCCGCAATATCACCGGAATTGCGGTCCGCAATACCGGACGAGTCACCATTTTCGCCATTTGCCTTGTTTCCCATTACAACCCTTCTTTCGCGGGCCTTTCCGCACAACCCTGCTATAGATGAACGAACTCAGTCTATTCGTTATGCCTTAACCGCCCCGCATAACGCCACAATGTGGATGAAAATCACGATAAACACTAACGTATTACAATATAATCCATATCCGACATCTGTCCTCCAATCATACAATTTTCGCACTGCGAAACCAGCAAAACACGATGTCTTGAAACAGACATCATTTATTGATTTTTATATATCTGTCCATATTACGGTCACTTTCCTTCCGCACTTCGGAAATTTCTTAATATGCCAAAAGACGTGTTCCACAAGAACGGCACTATTTAGCCAATTCACACAATGAATTCGAGGCCTGCGCTTAGTTGGCAAACGACGCACAAGACGAGACGACAAGACGACGAAAACTGAGAGGAAAGGGACAAGTGTCCTCAGCAAACCCCGGGGCGGAAACGCAAACAGCAGCCCAAAATAGCATCACCACAACCGAACCTAAAGCGAGCGATTCTGCGCAGACTTCAAAAACTGCAGATTCTTCAAAGCCGCTGAACTCACCGGCCGAGGTCATTGCCGCGAGCCTGGTGGGAACGACCATCGAGTTCTACGACTTCTATGTTTACGCGACCGCGGCCGTGCTCGTTTTCCCGAAACTCTTCTTCCCCTCCGGCAACGCCATCGCCAGCCAGCTCGCCTCGTTCGGCGTTTTCGGCGCGGCCATGATCGCGCGGCCCGTCGGCGCCATCGTCTTCGGGCACATGGGCGACAAACGCGGGCGCAAGACCACGCTGGTCGTCTCGCTTCTGACCATGGGCATCGCCACGTTCCTCGCCGGCTGCCTGCCCACCTACCAGAACATCGGGCTATGGGCTCCGCTTTTCCTCTTGATTCTGCGCCTGACGCAGGGCTTCGCGCTCGGCGGCGAATGGTCCGGCGCGGCGCTGGTGGCCACGGAAAACGCGCCGGCCAACAAACGTGCGCTCTACGGCACCTTCCCGCAGCTCGGCGCTCCGATCGGCTTCATCATCGCCAACGGACTGTTCCTTATTATCAACTACGCGATGCCCCACGCCAGCGGCGCCAAATCCGGCATGGCTTCGAGCGCATTCCTCTCTTGGGGTTGGCGCATCCCGTTCCTCTTCAGCGCGGTCATGGTCATCATCGGCCTGTGGGTGCGTTCCAAGCTCGTGGAATCCGAGACCTTCAAGAAGGCCGAATCGCAGGGTGCAGTCGTCAAGATGCCGCTCATCGAGACACTCCGCCACCATTTCAAGGCCGTCGTGCTGGGCACTTTCGCCATGCTCGCCACCTACGTACTCTTCTACTTGATGACCACCTTCAGCCTCACCTATGGCACTGCGCCGGCCAACGCACACCCCGACGGGCTTGGGATTCCCTATACGCAATTCGTGTTGATGCAGATTATCGGCGTGGTTTTCTTCGGTATCTTCACGCTGGTTTCCGGGCCTTTGGCCGACAAACTCGGCCGACGCAAACTGCTGCTCGTGGTGACCGGCATCATCATCATCTTCGCACTGATGTTCCCGCTCTTCCTTGACCGTCCGGCAGGGCAGAGCTCGACATTGATGCTCGTCGAGCTGTTCCTCGTCATCGGCTTCACGCTGATGGGCTTCACCTTCGGACCGATGGGCGCGCTACTGCCTGAGATGTTCCCGACCAACGTGCGCTATACGGGTTCTGCGGTGGCCTACAACGTCAGCTCGATCCTGGGTGCGGCGCTGGCACCGATCATCGCAACCGCGTTGTGGAGCGCCGCCGGCGGCAGCACGTGGATGGTCGGCGTTTATCTCGCCATCTCCGGCATGCTGACGTTCGTTTCCTTGATCCTGACCAAAGAGACCAAGGATATGGACTTCGACAACGATATTAAGTAACCATGGGATTGGCGAGAGACTAAAGTTTACAGCTGCGCTTGGCCGACGCCCTCGAACCCTGCACGACCGTAGAATGTGCGGTAGATGTTCAGGACCAATAGCTCCGACTTGTTGGAAGGGGCAACGTTGGTCAATGCCAAGTTCCGATCGAACATCTTGAAACCATTGGTGATGGCCAGGAAGGTGCAAACGGTAACCGAGAGCATCATCAATGGCACGTGACATCAAACAACGTCTGACGACCGTTCGCACCGCCAACGTGTGCAGCTTCAATCACATCCCCATGCAGCGCCTGCAGGCCCGCGATATAGATAATCATCATATAGCCGATTTGCTGCCAGCAGTAAAGCATAACCACGCCCCAAAAACCTTAGGTTCCCGAGTAGGTAATGGACTTGCCCCATTTCGTTAGTCACGATCTTGCGCACGTTGGCATCAGGGTGCCGACGCAGGAATTCTTTAGCCGAAACCAAGCATTTAAAAACGTTTCCCGCTGTTATACGTAACCGATATTATATAAATACACAAAGGGGACAACGATGCTGAAAACGCAAGACGAACCGGTGAGAATCGGGATTTTGGGGGCAGGAACCATCGCACACAAGATGGCAAGAACCATCGGCATGATGCGAGACGACGAACGGTACGCCGGTGAAGTTGAGCTTTGTGCGATTGCGGCACGAGACCTCGGACGAGCGCAGCAATTCGCACGCAAATTCAATATTCCCCAAGCCTATGGCTCGTACGAAGAATTGGTAAACGACCCCTCGATCGACCTCGTCTATATCGCCACTCCGCATAGCTTCCACGCTCAACAGGCCACGCTCTGTCTCAACGCCGGACGCAACGTGCTGGTCGAAAAACCTTTCGCACCAAATGCTGCGCAGGCTCGAGACGTCTTTAGTCTGGCCGAGCGGAAAGGCCTGTTCTGCGGCGAAGCTTTCTGGACTCGGTTCATGCCAATGCGCGAGACCATAGCCTCGCTCATCGATTCAGGCATAATCGGAGAAATTTCCGCAGTAACGGCCAGCATAGGCGGCTATGGCCTCAATATCCCACGCTTGGTCAAGCCCGAATTGGCGGGTGGTGCCCTGCTTGATACCGGAATCTATACGTTGTCGTTTGCCGACACGATTCTCGAGCAACAAGCTCCAAGAGACGACGGCAACCGGCAAACGCCACAACAATCCGACTTCCAACACGGTTCGCAACCAATTGCAAAAATCCAGACTTCGATGCGACCCTGCCCCACCGGCGTCGACGCACAAAGTTTCACTACTTTGACGTATGAAAATGGGGCCATGGCCGAAGTCTTCAGTTCCATCATCGCCACCACGCAACCTCGCGGAAATATTTGCGGAAGCAAGGGCAGCATCATCTGCGACAACGTCATGGACATCGCCTCGGCAGATATCTACGACGAAAATCACCATCTCTTGCGCACCGTTTCGGCCCCTGTGCAACTGACCGGTTACGAATATGAAGTCGAGGCCGCCGCGCAAGCCGTCCGTACGCACAAAACGGAATATGACCGACATCAGCACAGCGATACCCTACGGATTCTTGGCCTCATGGACCAAATTCGCGCCGATTGGGGCCTGCGCTACCCGTTCGAATAATTCGGTGGTACACCTTATCTCAGCAACACAATGTGATAGACACAATCAGTAACTCCATTCCTTCCATTTGGCCCCAACCCAGCTTTACCGCGGCGTGCCATGGCTTCGGCTTCGCTCTATGAAAATTCTTGTCATCGGCAAACACAGATAGAATGAAAACAGCAGGGTAAACGGAAGTACAGAGGCGGAATATGACAGCAGACATCCAACAGGTCGCTCGGGCTGCGGGCGTTTCCATTTCCACCGTCTCGCGAACGTTTACCAAGCCGGAGCTCGTCGCCCCGAGGACGCGGGAAAAGGTCGCTCGCGCGGCCGAAAAACTTGATTTCCATATTTCCCGTTCCGCGGCTGCGCTCAAAAGCGGGCAGACCATGCGCATTGCGCTTTTGGCCAGCGCAGGAGTGTCGACATGGTTCGACTCACATGTGTTCGCCGGCCTTGACTCAGTCTTCCATCCAGCCGAATACGACATCTCGATATACAAAATGATGACGACAGCCGAGCGCCGCAAGTTCTTCATGGATCTTCCAGTGCGTCGCAACGTCGATGCGGTCATCGTTGATTCGTTCGACATCGACCCCAGAGAAGTCAAACGACTGAAGAGCATGCATGTGCCGATTATAGGTATTAATGTACCGTCTTCAGTAGGCTTTAACGCTACGGTGGGTATTGACGACAAGGGCGCTATGCGCACCGCAGTCGAACACTTGGTGGCAATTGGGCATCGCGATATCGGCTATATCGGCGAAGTCTCCCAATGCCAGCTGCTTTGCAGCGCCGAATCACGTTTGCAGGGGTTCCGCGACGCGTGCAAGGCATATCGCGGCGTACGCCCGCAAGTATCGCTTGTCGATTCCAGCACTAATCTCATTGGCAACGCCGTCAATAGCATTCTGACCGCAAAACCACGTCTCACCGCCGTCTGTGTCATGACGGACGAGACTGCACTGCCCATTCTCTACCGATTGCGCCAATACGGATGCGAGGTGCCGCACGACCTGTCGATAATCGGCTTCGACGACATCGAGCTTGCCAAGCAAATCGGTCTGACCACCTTGCATCAGGATCCTTACATGCTTGGTGCCGAAGCAGCCCGAAAAACAATACAAGCTTTGGAAAACAAAGAGGACGAAGAAGACGGAACCAAGCTAGACAAGACGAATTCACACGTCGTCTTTCCAGTGCAACTCATACTGCGCGGGACAACGGCACCTCCCACGACTACCAAAACCACCATGGCAAAGTCCTCTGAAAACCCAACAACCGCCGCAGCACCATATTCCGGTCTATAGAACTCTCGAATATTGTATATTACAAGTTCTTTTTTTACAATCCAGAACAGGTGTGGCACATTAGCATACATCAACAGAATCAGCTAACAGTATGGTCGGTATGCGGCGGTGTCGTGTCCTGACAGAACTGAGGATACGACACCGTTGGCAATTATCGGACTTAACTCGTATTACTTTACCTTGCGTATCATCATGATGAAGATGGTGCCCACAAGCATGAAGACGATGGCAACGGGGAAGACACCTCGATAGCCACCCGCGATGCCAATGAACAATGTGGTAAAGGCAGGGGCAAGAGTTTGGCCGATAGTGTTGGCAAGGTTCAGGATTCCCAAGTCCTTGCCCGCTTCCTGCGGATTGGGCAGGACATCGACGTTAAGAGCTTGGTCGACGGACATGTAGCAGCCGTTACCGATACCGGCAAACGTCGCGTAGATGTAGATACCGGTGGTGGTAGGCATAATCCATGCCACGAGCATGCCCAAGGCGATAATAACGCACGCGGCGCAAACCATGACCTTACGGCGGCGCAAGAAATCAGAAAGCGGTCCGGAGACCATTGAGGCGAGGATACTGGCGACCAAAGTGATAATTGACATGATCTGCATAGCGGTGCCAGCGTCCTTGACGCTCAAGTGGATGTATCGCTCGAGGATCAGCAGCTGGTAGCCAGAGATCATAAATGTGCCGATGATGAAGGCCAGGCGGCCGAAGAGGGCGAGATAGAAGTCGCGGCAGTTCTTGGTCGGCGGGATGAACGACTTAAGGATCTCACCGACCGAAGTGGCCTTGGTATTGTTTTCCGCAGACTTCTCACGGGGCCAGACAATGACAGCAATGAGACCAGAGAAGAAGAAAACACCAGTGCCGATCGCCAAACCGACATCGAGCTTGGCCAAGAAAAAGCTGCCAATGAAGTTGCCCAGCTGACTACCGACGATTTGCCCAGCACCATATAGGGCAGAGAAAGTGCCACGCACGTCCTCGGGGATGCGGTCAGAAAGTACTGCAACAGCAGGAGCGATCACACAGTTGATGCCGATCTGTACGATGCACCAGCCAATGACCATCCAGACCAATGAGGTGGAGTGGGCGGTCAGGAAGTAACCAGCAGCACCGATAACACCGCCTGCGGCAATCCATGGGGTGCGCTTGCCAATCTTAAACTTGGAGACATCCGAAAAGGTGCCGAAAACGATGTTCGCCACAAGTGCGAAAATTGCACTGACGGCGTTCATGGTGCCCAGCGCGCCTTCAGCGGAAATTCCCTTGATACCGGAGAACACCTGCGGCAGCAGCACACCGGAACCCATGCTGTAGGGGATACATATCATCAGCGCGATTATCAGGAAGCCAAGCGCGAATCGGATCTTGTGTTCCAGTGGCTTCTGAGTATCTGGCGCTAGGTTCGGTGACGTAGCGGTTATTTGTGCATCCATATATTTCCTCCTTGAGTTAGCGGTAACAGCAGCGTTATCGCCTATTCGATAGATGTCTTATCAAAATGATTTATCAGTGCAAATTTTTTAGGAAATTTTCCAGCAGCAAGCAATCACAAAGTTCGAGTGCTTCCGAAACCGACAATTCCAAATCTACAAATTACTCTTTCAGCTGAAAAATGGCTTCGGCAAGCGTAACAAACCAATAAGTTCGGAGTTTGCATACTTGCTTCAAAGGAATATCTGACAGTTTCTAATGGTCATTAAAAAGCCGTACGTACCACAATAAGTTCATTCTTTTCTCCTCTATTGATAACGTAGTCAATGCGATGAATTACTATAATACCAAAGTTATTGAAATGCAATAACTTCAAAAAATGCTAACGTTGTCAAATAGGATGTTTGAAAACATATATTTACTTCCAAACACCATTCACATGAAAGGAACACAATGACCACCAACAACACGCGCGACGACTGGTGGAAGCAGGCCGTCGTCTATCAGGTCTATCCGCGCAGCTTCAAGGACGTCAATGGCGACGGCATCGGCGACATCGCCGGTGTCACCGAGAAGATGGACTATCTGAAGGCGTTGGGTGTGGACGCAATCTGGCTCTCCCCCTTCTACCCCTCCGATCTGGCCGACGGCGGCTATGACGTGATCGACTATCGCAACGTCGACCCGCGGCTCGGTACCATGGATGACTTCGACAAGATGGCGGAGACCGCTCACAAGGCCGGCCTCAAGGTCATCGTCGACATCGTGCCGAACCATACCTCTACTAAGCACCGTTTCTTTAAAGAGGCGCTCAGGGCCGGACGAGGCAGTGCCGCCCGCGACCGCTACATCTTCCGCGAAGGACGAGGCAAGAACGGCGAATTACCGCCGAACGACTGGCAGTCGTTTTTCGGTGGCCCAGCTTGGAAACGCGTCGACGACGGCCAGTGGTATTTCCACCTCTTCGCGGTCGAGCAGGCCGATCTCAACTGGAAGAACCCAGACGTTCACGAGGAGTTCAGGAAGACATTCCGCTTCTGGAGCGAGCACGGCGTGGATGGTTTCCGTATCGACGTGGCCCACGGCCTGGCCAAGGACTTTGACAGCAGATCTATGGAAGAACTCGGTCGTGAGTACAACACTCAAGACCAAGAAAACCACGATGGACGGAACCCCATGTGGGATCGCCCTGAAGTCCACGATATCTACAAGGAGTGGCGCAAGGTGTTCAACGAGTACAATCCGCCGCGTTTCGCCGTCGGCGAGGCCTGGGTCGTCCCTGAACACCAACATCTTTACGCCTCTCCCGACGAGCTGGGTCAGGTCTTCAACTTCGAGTTCGCCAAAGCCAACTGGGACGTCGATGAGATGCGCACCGCGATTATTGAAGGTCTCGAATCCGCAACACAGAGTGGCGGTTCCACCTCAACGTGGGTGATGAGCAACCATGATATTGTGCGCAATCCCTCCCGTTACGGCCTGCCGAAGGTCAAGGCCAACGGCCAGCACCAGCTTCCGAAAGACTGGCTGCTACGCGACGGCAAGACCTACATCGAGGACCGTGAGCTCGGTACCCGCCGGGCACGCGCCGCCGCGATGATGGAATTCGGCCTGCCCGGATCTGTCTATATCTACCAAGGCGAGGAACTCGGCCTCTTCGAGGTGCCGAACATCCCATGGGACCGTCTCGAGGACCCGACGCCGTTCCGCACCGCGCGCAACTTCAGCGACAAGGGCCGCGACGGCTGTCGTGTGCCGCTGCCCTGGATCGCCGGCGACGAGCCGAAGCCTGCCAGCTGGAGCGAGGACGGGGCCTTCGGCGAGGGCGCATCATTCGGCTTCTCGCCCAAAAAGAAGGCCGACGGCACACCGAGCGCCGATCCGCATCTGCCGCAACCACTGTGGTTCAAGGATTTCGCCGCCGACAAAGAAGCGACCGACCCGACCTCGATGCTGAACTTCTATCGTTCCGCGCTCAGAAATCGAGCCGAGCTGCTGACTTCGACAGGCGATCATGACAGCCTCGACTGGCTGGATATGGGCCACGACGTCATCGCCTACACCCGCCCGGCAAAGGCCTCCGATGAATCGAAAGCCACCTTCGCCAGCATCACCAACTTCGGTGCAGCCCCTGTCGCCTTGCCGAAGGGCAAGGTGCTGCTAACCTCGGCCGGACTTGCTGAAGATGGCGGCCTGCCGCAAGACGCGAGCGCCTGGCTTCTGCTCGACAAGTAAGCCTTAGGCAAATTATCAACAATTAAGTGTCTGGAACCTTACAACATATAGGGTTCCAGACACTTTTCCATTCCCCTACAAGTACGTGAATCCGAAATAGACCTTTCACGCATTCCAGCGAACGATGACAGGGCAGTTTTTGTAGTAGCCCAGCACAGCACCGGCTTCCTCACGTCTACGGCCTTCGGCCGTGCCATAATCCCATTCCATCAGATCGTCGAGCGTTTCGAAATCGGAATAACCCGCCAATTGCGCGGTATCGGCGGCACGACGGCGCCGCCTACGGCGACAGATACGACAGAAACCGAAAACCGACTACATGCGTTCATACATTTCTGGTAATGGAAACGTGGTCAACAATATAAATTATTTTAATCTCTTAGCTTTTTGATTATAGTAATTATAAACATAGTAACGTTGTCAAATAAAAGCAGATGAGGAATTGGGATATCCCAGATATCTTAAAACGAAAGGAAATCATGACCGCTAATAACTCGCGCGACGACTGGTGGAAGCAGGCCGTCGTCTATCAGGTCTATCCGCGCAGCTTCAAGGACGTCAATGGTGACGGCATTGGCGACATCGCCGGCATCACGGAAAAAATGAATTACTTGAAGACGCTGGGCGTAGATGCAATCTGGCTCTCCCCCTTCTACCCTTCCGAACTCGCCGACGGCGGCTACGATGTCATCGATTACCGCAACGTCGACCCGCGGCTCGGCACGATGGACGATTTCGACAAGATGGTCGAGGCGGGGCACAAGGCCGGTCTCAAGGTGATCGTCGATATCGTGCCGAACCACACCTCCAACAAGCATCGCTTCTTCCAGGAAGCACTCCAGGCCGGCCGCGGCTCGAAGGCGCGCGACCGCTATATCTTCCGTGAAGGCCGTGGCAAGAACGGCGAACTGCCACCGAACGACTGGCAGTCACTGTTCGGCGGGCCGGCATGGGAACGCGTCGCCGACGGCCAGTGGTACCTGCACATCTTCGCCGTCGAACAGCCCGACGTCAACTGGAAGAACCCGGATATCCACGAGGAATTCAAGAAGACGTTCCGCTTCTGGAGCGACCATGGTGTCGACGGATTCCGCATCGACGTGGCGCATGGCCTGGCCAAAGACCTCGACAGCGAGCCCCTGGAGAAGCTGGGCGAGGAATTCAGCGTACAAAATCAGGAGTCCCACGACGGCCGCAGCCCTTTGTGGGATCGCCCGGAGGTCCACGACATCTACAAGGAGTGGCGACAGGTCTTCAACGAATACAACCCGCCGCGTTTCGCAGTCGGCGAGGCTTGGGTGGTGCCCGAGCACCAGCATCTTTACGCTTCGACCGACGAACTCGGCCAGGTCTTCAACTTCGAGTTCGCGAAGGCCGGTTGGGACGTCAACCAGATGCGCATGGCCATCACCGAGGGGCTTGATTCCGCCGCGCACACCGATGGGTCAACCTCGACTTGGGTGATGAACAACCATGACATTCCTCGTAGCACCACTCGTTACGGGCTACCTCAAGTCCCAGCGACAGACAAGCACCAGATCGCCAAAGACTGGCTGCTGCGCGACGGCAAGACCTACTTCGAGAATCGCGAGCTCGGCACCCGCCGCGCCCGCGCCGCCGTTCTGATGGAAATGGGCCTCCCTGGTTCTGTTTATATTTATCAGGGTGAAGAACTCGGGCTTTTCGAAGTGCCGGATATCCCGTGGGATCGTCTGGAAGATCCGAACGCGGTGAACACCAAGCAGGCCGCGAGTGACAAGGGCCGCGACGGTTGTCGCGTACCGCTGCCGTGGGTCGCCGACGACGAGCCCAAACCGGCTTCTTGGGATAAGAATTTTGGTGAGGGCGCATCATTTGGCTTCTCATCCGCGACGAAGGCCGACGGAACTCCCGCCGAAGCTCCGCATCTCCCGCAGCCCCTGTGGTTCAAGGACTTCGCGGCCGACAAGGAAACGACCGACCCGACCTCGATGCTCACGCTTTATCGTTCGGCGCTCAAAGAGCGTGCCGAACTGCTGACCGCGACGGGCGACCACAGTAGCCTCGACTGGCTCGACATGGGTGATGACGTCATCGCCTACACCCGCCCGGCGGTCTATCAAGGCTCGTCAGCCATGTTTGCAAGCGTCACAAACTTCGGCGCGGCTCCCGTAGCACTGCCAAAGGGCCGCATCCTGCTCACTTCCGCCGAACTTGCCGCAGACGGCGGGCTGCCGCAAGACGCGAGCGCCTGGCTTCTGCTTGACAAGTAAGCAGTAAAGCAAATCACAAAAAATAAGCGTCTGGAACCTTACAGCGTATAAGGTTCCAGACGCTTTTCCATTCTCCTACAAGTACGTCAATCCGAAATAGATCTTTCACACATTCCAACGGACAATGACAGGATCGTTTTTGTAGTAGCCCAAAACCGAGTGATGGGCGGTATCGAAACGCAGGAGACGGCCAGCACGCGGGTCGGTGCGAAGCCATTGCGTGGTGACGATACGCAGGATATGGGCGTGAGCCACGAGCAGGACATTGTGACCGGCAAGAATCAACGGCGTTATTTTCCCGATGACACGACGAGAGCGTTCGGCAGCCTCTTCCACGGTCTCGCCGGTGCCGCTATGGACGTTCACCTTTTCATTGCTGGGCAGCGTGCAAACCCAATTACCTTGCATTTGAGCCGGCAACATTTCGGGGCCTTCGTCCCACACACACCAATCGTGCCCAAGCGCGGCACTGACTTCCTCACGCCTGCGGCCTTCGGCGGGACCATAATCCCATTCCACCAGGTCGTCGAGCGTTTCGAAATCGGAATAACCCGCCAATTGCGCGGTCTCGGTGGCACGATGCAACGGACTGGAAAAAATATGCCCGTCCCCAAAACCTTCCGGGAACGCCTCACGCAGACGCTTGCCGCCGGCCATTGCCTGACGCCGACCTTCTTCGTTCAACGGCACATCGGTAAGCCCCGTATACTGACCGGTAGCGCTCCACGCGGTCTGTCCGTGGCGTAGCAATACCAAATAGCCGGGTTTCGAGGCTCCCTCGCCCGAAGTAAGATAATCAGTCATACCGCCACTCTAACGCAGGGCGGAAAAACGCGCAAAACTAACCAGCCATGGTCAACCAACAGTAAAAAATTCGGCAATGATTTACGATGCGTCATCATTATCGACATGGTGACTGGATTATGAATGCTTTTTAGTCTGACTCTCGATTAAAGCAGTACATGCCCAAAGCAAAAATCAAGTAACGCCATCACCGTATCCTGTCTGACGGATAGTGCCGCGTCTATTATGGAAAAATGCACGCAAGACACAGCAAAACGGCGGTAGAGGAAGCCGACAAGGAAAGCTCGCAAAATCTCAACACACCTGCCTGGGATTCGTTTATGCCTTCCAGGCCCTCCAAGCCCTCGGCTCAAACCGAAGCCAGCCCTGCAACAGATTCGGCCTCATACCCATCTTCACCAGTGCCCCCATCTTCACCTTTATCTTCATCTTCGCCTGTACCGTCATCTTCATCCTCATCCTCATCCTCATCGACGGACCATATCGTCGAAAGCCTTCATCGCGTCGACCAGAAAGTAGAAACCATGCGTCAACATCGTTTGCAAGACCCCGATACCTTGGGCGACAAGATCGTCAAAATCATCGTGCCCACCGTTCTGGGAACGTTGGCCGGCAAGGTGTTCAAAACCGTGTGGGACAGCCAAGTCACCAACAGGCATCGGTCAGCGGGCGCGGGCAGCGGCATTGCCGAAGATGCCCAACAGCAAGGATTTATCGCCAGTGTCATCTTCGCCGCAGCTTCGGCCGCGTTCGGTTCCGTAATCTCCTCGCTGGGCACGCGCGGTTCGAACGCGCTGGTCACGCGTCGGCACAATCGGCGCAACGGGAAATAGATACCAATCTCACATCTGCAGCATTACCCAGAGCGGAAAATCGCTGAGCCCCTTCACATGCGTTTGAAAGAATAGAGCTATGACCGAATCTCAAAAAAATCTTCGTACCAACGAAACCATCGAAACCTTGTTAAACCGCCGCTCGATCCGCAAGTTCAAGCCGGAAGCCATCGACGTTGAGACCGTCGCCACGCTGGAAACCGTGGCGCAGCACGCCGCCTCAAGCCAATACCTGCAGGATTGGTCGGCCATCCGCGTCGAAGACCCGGCCGTCAAAGGCGCCATCGCCGAAATCGCCCACCAGACCTACGTGGCCGAAGCCCCGTTGCTCTACCTTTTCGTGGCCGACGAGCACCGCAACGCCGCCATCGCCACACGCAAAGGCGTCGACGTCCACTCCGACGAATTCACGCTGAACTCCAGCTATCGCTTCACCCAGGCGCAGAACGACGCGGTTCTTGCGCTGCACGCCATGGAGACCGCCGCCTATTCGCTGGACCTGGGCTGCGTGATCCTCGGTTCCGTGTTGAACAATCCGCGCAAGCTCATCAAGCTGCTGCATCTGCCGGAATTCACTTACCCCGTGCTCGGCCTCGCCATCGGCAAGCCCGACCAGTCGCCGGCCCTGAAACCTCGCATGGAACGCGACGACCAGTTCTTCATCAACCGCTACCCTGCCGACGACGGGGAGCTGCTCCACGGGCTCGATGCCTTCGACGCTACCGCCCACAAGTATTACGATTTGCGCAACACCGACCGCCCCGTCGACGCCTTCAGCGACCAAATCGCGAACAACTCGGTCGACCGCGGCGTCTTCAGCCGCTCGGTCACGCCTGTCGCCGAGGACCAGCACTTCCGCTTCGACCGCTGATCAGCCGAATCCCACAGTCGGCTCCACCCCATTAACATCGCATTTGTGAAGTCTAACCAAGGATTAGCGTCGCAGATGCAATTCCGCCTTGCGTCTGCGACGCACACAACCTCACTCGCGTCGCGTTTACAATCTCATCTTGCAATTGCGGCGGTAAGTTAGGATTGGGAGCTACAAAACGTTCTTTTTCCACTTCCTGATTTTTGCCCTAAACGTCTTGAACGGCGCAACTGTGTTGATGTGAATGAACTTCCAGACCGGCCATATAGCCGTTTTAGTGGCCTCATCCGCCCATTTACGTCGATGAGGATCGAAAACCTCATCTTCCGACATGGTGTCAATCATAGCAAGGATGTCAGCAACGTTGGCATCAAGCCTCTCTCTGAGCTCCCGCAATGGCAGCCCCGCGTATGTATCCGTGAACCAACGGTACAAGTCGCCCAGCCGGTTCCATGCATATCGTTCGGATGGCGTGTGTACTTGTCGCCCTGCACGCTCATCGCGCTCCCATTGCAGAAGCAAGGTGGTCCAGCCAACTTGGTACGCAAGGTTTTCTGCGGGCGTACGATCGACATCCTCGCACCGTTCGTCTTTCAACGTCTCCGGAATCTCATCGAATTCCGCAATGTACTTGTCGTATGTCTTCCGAATTTCGCTTTTCAGATCCTCTTTGTCTTGATATGTCTGCATTTTCACGACCTCCGCTTCCGAATTTTGTCAATGTTCACATGACAGCGCAAATCGCCAGACAACGCTGTCCAAATATTATTCCATACCTGAAGCCGTATCTGTTATTGTTACGCTGCTAGTGTCGCCTCGGCTTGAAACCACGTTTGCGGGAATGGGGCCTTCCGCGTCGCGCAGCAGCTTGCGTGCTCATATCGCGCAGAAATTGTTCCTCTTTCGGATCGTGGTGGGTCAGATGCCAGCCACCGCAATATTCACACCGGTACACCCACAGCTCGGCATCGCGCTCGATGAAGGCCTGCCGGGCGGCGCGCTCGGCCTGAGCCTTGTCGTGGTAGATGATCTTGCGCGAGCTGGCGCAACGTTTCGGGGTGAAGTAGTGCACGCCCCTACCCTAGCAATGCGGGATTACAGGCAGCTGACCGGTTTCTTGCACTGAACCCCACGCATATGCAAGAGAGTGCGGCACCGAGCGACGCTAAGACCGGTTTCTAGCATCCGCATCGGCCTATGCAAGAAACTGGCCACTGAGCAGTTCTAAACGGCCGTTTTCTTGCATCCGGTTTGCGCTATGCAAGAAACTGGCCACTGAGCAGTTCTAAAAGGGCTGTCTCTAGCATTCAGGCGCACACATGCAAGAAAACGGCCGCTGAGCAACGCCGGATGAACACTTTTCTGCATATAGCCGCAAAATACAAGAAACCGTTCACCACGCACAGGCAGATGAACGGTTTCCGACATTGGGATCGGTGATTACCCAATGGCCACCTTACGGTAGGTCGTTGCCGGCGGCGGTGTAGAGGTCGTACCATTCCTGAGCACTGATTTCAATATCGGTACCCGCCATCATCTCTTTCAGACGGCTTGGAGTCATCGACCCCAGCAGCACCTGCATCTTGGCAGGATGGCGCAGAATCCAAGCCACGGCAATCGCGTTCTTCGCCACACCGTGCGCATCAGCGACGTGTTGCAGCTCCTCGTTGAGTTCGGGGAACTTCGGGTTGTCGATGAAAACGCCTTCGAAGAAGCCGAACTGGAACGGGCTCCACGCCTGAATTGTCATACGCTTCAAACGCGAGTAGCTGATTAGACCGCCGTCATGGTCGACGCTCGGCGCGTCCTCCATGTTGACGTGAATCTCCTGCTGCAGCATGCCGGTGTGCCCGAGCCCGAATTGCAGCTGGTTGACCTCCAGCTTCTGGTCGAGAGCGCTTTGCAACATCTCGACCTGCATCGGGTTCATGTTGCTGACGCCGAAATGACGCACCTTGCCGCTGGATTGCAGCTCGTTGAAGGCCTCTGCCAGCTCATCAAGCTCGACAAGCGTATCCGGGCGGTGAAGGAGGACGAAATCAACGTAATCGGTCTGCAGATTCTTCAGCTCACCGTCGAGCGCGGCGACGAGATGATCCTTGGAAAAATCGTAACGCGTGATGTTATCGTCATCCGGATCGCGATAGATGCCGAACTTTGTCTGTATGAAAATCTTGCTACGGTCGACTTTGACGTCCTTAAACGCCTGGCCAAGCCGCCTGCTGCTGGCACCCGCACCGTAGCAATCTGCGGTATCGAAGAAATTGATGCCGCCGTCCAGCGCCGTGCGCACGATTTCCCGCGCCTCTTCCTCGCTCTTGCTGCGAATACGCATGGCTCCAAAGGCCACGCGCGAAGCTTTCACGCCCGATGTTCCGAGTTCGCTATATTTCATTTATTAACGCCTTCCTTGGTATTCATAGGTATTTCCAGTCTAGGATATGACCACGAAGAATACGACATATTTGTAATGCTTTTAAAAGACAGCCGGCTTCTCTTCAACGTTGATATCAGCAAGCCGTTGCATATTCCATCCGACATCCAAACGAAGGCAGACACCACGATAAGATGTTGGCATACGAAACAGGAGGAACAATGGCAGCCGAAAACAAGACGAACAATACAAATGAGGCAGGCAATGCGGCAATGGCGATGGGCATTGATGACGTTCGTGGATATAGCGAGAACTACAACATGGGCTCAGCCGCGAGAGCCAACCATGTGGCAGCGAATGCGGCGGTCAAGAACGGCGTAATCAAAGCCGCGACCAGTTACGAAGGAACGCGCGAGCTGACACATGACTTCTCCATCGAGCTCAAGCAAGGAAGTATCACCGACCAGCAGCGCAGCGGGCGGTGCTGGATGTTCGCCTCGCTCAACACCCTGCGTTACGAGCTGATGCATCGCTGGAAACTCGAGGATTTCGAGTTTTCTGAGACGTATCTGTTCTTCTGGGACAAGTTCGAGAAGTCGAACGCCTACCTTGAAAACGTGCTGGCCACGCTCGACGAGCCGACCGATAGCCGCACGTTCGAGACGATCAACGCCTACCCAGCCGACGATGGCGGATGGTGGCAGATGTTCGTCAATCTGGTCAACA
Source organism: Bifidobacterium sp. ESL0732 (assembly GCF_029395535.1). Lineage (NCBI taxonomy): Bacteria > Bacillati > Actinomycetota > Actinomycetes > Bifidobacteriales > Bifidobacteriaceae > Bifidobacterium > Bifidobacterium sp. ESL0732. Next base: position 2,236,201 of record NZ_CP113920.1, read on the forward strand.
AGTACGGGCTCGTGCCGAAATCGGCATATCCAGAATCGCAGAATTCCAAGGATTCCGACGCATTCACGCAGTATCTGACCACGAAACTGCACCAGTTCGCGATTCAGTTGCGCGATCACCATGAAAACGGCATGGCCATGAGTGAGCTGCGCGAATCCAAGAAACGATATATGGAGGACATCTACCGTATCTGCGCGATTTCATTGGGCGAGCCACCGGCAAAGTTCGATTGGCGAGCGCGTGTCAAAGACGGCGATGACGACAAGAACGACGAAAGTGAAAACAAGAGCGGCAGCGGCAAGAACTCCAAGGACTCAAAGAATAACGCCACGTCCGACGCAGAGGCCGAAAAGTCAAAGGAAAATGCTGAAAAATCGGAGCAGGGAGAACCCGGCATCGACGAGCGCAAGCAGATCGTCGAGCACGGCATCACGCCACTTGATTTCTATCACAAGTATGTGCCAGTGGATGTCAACGACTTCGTGACGCTTTGCAACAACCCGATGAGATCCCGCCCGTTCTATACTCATTTCCAGCTCAAGTATTCGACCAACGTGGCCGAAACCGGCAATCTCGATTTCACCAACGTACCGATTGACGTACTGCGCAAGGCGGCCGTCGACCAAGTCAAGGCAGGACACCCGATCTGGTTCGCTTGCGATTGCATGCAATATTGCGTTCGCGACGGCGGATACTTCAGCAAAAACGCGGTGCGCGTGGATGAGCTGTTCGGCACCGATTTCGACATCGACAAGGCGAATGGCCTGGAATACGGGGATTATCCGAGCAACCACGCCATGACCATCACCGGTGTGAACCTCGATGAAAACGGCAAGCCGAACCGCTGGAAGATCGAGAACAGCTGGGGCAAGTCGACTGGAACCGACGGCTACTATGTCGCGGACGGTGAGTGGTTCGACCAGTTCGTCACCGAGGTCATCATCCGCAAGGAATTCCTCGATGACAGGACGCTGAAGGCTTCGCAATCCGAACCAGTAGTGCTCGACCCGTGGCAGACGATCAGCGCACGAAGCGACTGATGGACTGAATCGCTGAACCATAATTTGGCTCCGACGCAAAAGTGCGTTAGAGATGCCGAGTGATGCGCAAGGGATGCCAGTAACCGAGTCAGACAACAGGCCAAGAAAAGAGATGCCCGGCGGAGAGAAAGCCGCCGGGCGAGAGAAGAGAGAAGAAGGTTCAATTATGGGATTCAGAGAAGAATCTCGTCAGCGGTTTAACTGCCGACATCTCTACTATAACAGCATCTTCCTTGGAAAAACGATGTGTGAAACTCAAAGATATCTGTGAAAGTTGTAACGATACTGCAAAGAAAAAGTGGAATGTATAGTTTTAAGTGCATTTACCTGTCTACAAACTAAAAATCAGCCTCCAACAGACGGCAAACAGGATTCAAAGACCTGTTTCCAGGCAGGAACCAAACTCTCAAAGCTCAGCTCAAAGCGCAAGCGCGGTAGATACCGCCCGATAGATGCGTCAACTTCATACGAAAAAATGCTTTGGTCCCTGCCACAAAGTGAATTGCGACAGGGACCAAAGCGTTAGCAATATATTCGCGATTGCAATCGCGATTGCTCACCTAGAAGGGGCTACTTGGCTTTTTCTTCTTCGGCAAGCTTTTCCTTGGCTTCTTCCAAGCGCTTGGCCTCGGCCTCCTTGCGGGCCTCCAGGTCGGCCTCGAAGCGAGTCAGCTCTTCGGTGACGGCTTCTTTCGGAATCTTCTGGAAGATAGGGGACGGCGCAGGAATCGGCGTGCCAGGGATAAGCGGCTCGCTCTGCCACGGATGAACAGTGCGGCCCAGTTCATAGTCGCCGGTGATGATCGGGTACTTGAAACCGGGCTTGTCGAGGTCTTCGACCTCTTCGATATGCGGCAGCGGCGAGAACGTGCCGACGCCACCGAGTGCCTCCCAGACCTTCTGCGCAGACTGCGGCAGGAACGGAGCGAGCAGATGGTTCGCGTCGGAAACGGCTTGCGCGCAGATGTGCAGCACGGTGCCGAGGCGCCTCTCGTCGTCCTTGATCTTCCACGGCTCGACCGCGGAAATGTACTTGTTGATGTCGCCGACGACCTTCATGGCCTCGTTCAGGGCGTTCTTCTGGTGATGGTGCTCGATGAGCCCGCCGACCACGTCGAACGCCGCGGAGGTCTCCTCGAGCAGCGCACGGTCCTCGGCGGTCATGGAATCCTCGTCAAGCTCCGGAATCTCGCCGAAGTTCTTGTACATGAGGTTGGCCACGCGATTGACGAGGTTGCCCCAGCTGGCAGCAAGTTCCTCGTTATTGTGGCGCACGAATTCGGACCAGGTGAAGTCGGCGTCTGAGGTCTCCGGGCCGGCCACGGAAATGTAATACCGAACGGCATCAACGGGGTACCGTGCCAAAATGTCCTTGACATAGATGACGATGCCGCGCGAGGAGCTGAACTTCTTGCCCTCCATGGTCATGAACTCGCTGGCAACGACTTGCTCGGGCAGGTTGAGTTTGCCATATTCGCCGGGTTCCCCGCCCTTAGAGCCTTCGCCGTTATAGGCGAGGATCTCGGAGGGCCAGATCTGGGAATGGAAGGTGATGTTGTCTTTGCCCATGAAGTAATAGGCCGGGGACTGCGGGTCGTTCCACCATTTCTTCCATGCGTCAGGCTCGCCCTTGCGGCGGGCCCATTCGATGGAAGCAGACAGATAGCCAATAACCGCATCAAACCACACGTAGAGCTTCTTGTTGGGGTTGTCGATCCAGCCATCGACCGGCACGGGGATGCCCCAGTCAATGTCGCGGGTGATGGCGCGCGGCTTGACCTCCTTAAAGAGGCCGAGTGAGAAGTTGATGACGTTAGTGCGCCAGCCCTTGCGGGTCTTGAGCCACGCGAGGTTCGCTTCGGCGAGCGCCGGCAGGTCGAGGAAGAAATGTTCGGTCTCCTTGAATTCCGGCTTTTCGCCGTTGATCTTGGAGACGGGGTTGATCAGCTCGTCGGGGTCGAGCTCGTTGCCGCAGTTGTCGCACTGGTCGCCGCGAGCGCCGTCGGCACCGCAGATTGGGCAGGTACCCTCGATATAGCGGTCAGGCAGGGTGCGGCCGGTGGAAGGCGAAATCGCGACTTTCTGCGTACCTTTATATATGTAGCCGTTCTCCAAGCACTGCTTGAACATCTCTTGGACGACATGCTCATGGTTACCCGTTGTGGTGCGGGTGAAAAGGTCGTAGCTCAGGCCGAGATCGCAAAGGTCCTTGGCGATGACGCGGTTGTAGCGATTCGCCAGCTCCTGAGGACTCACGCCTTCCTTGTCGGCCTCGACCAGAATCGGGGTACCGTGTTCGTCGGTGCCGGAAACCATCAGGACATCGTTGCCCTTCATACGTTCGTAGCGCGCGTACACGTCGGAAGGCACGCCGAAACCGGCCACGTGGCCGATATGACGGGGGCCGTTTGCGTACGGCCATGCAACGTTCACCAAAATATGTGTCATAACTACCGATTATTGGGCCCAGCGGGGACAGCGGAAGGCTTTCACGGCAAGTAGATTAGACAAATGCAAGACAATGAGCGAGAGCAGAGCACTTGTTGACCGTGTCGTCCACAATTTCGGCACCGCAGCCATGAGTTATCCACATATTCACTTTTTAATTTTTCGATTTGCTCGTCACAAATGCCATATCTATATTGCAGAACATGAACGCTACAACAATTGACACACAGTACACAGACCATCTCCATACTCGCAACCCCGCAGGCCCGAGCAAATACACCGGTACCGGCCGTCCTCCGCCGAATGCCAAACCGCCGGCGAACCAAAGCGGCGGGCACGCCGACGGACTCTCCAACAGGCAAGCCAACGGAAACGCTAGCGGGCATAACAGCAGCCATACCGGCAGACGTGGCGTTCTCGGCAGGAAACAACGCAACCGCAAAATCGAAAGCCCCAAGAATGAAAACAGCTTGAACGCAGGCTTCGAAGCCAACGCTCCGACGCTTGACCACGGCAACGCCCTGACGGCTCCCGGCAACTTCACTACCAATACCACACCGCCACCCATCAACCGCACCACACCCATGCTGATGAGCAACCGCGATCTGCCCGGACCACTGAGCATGAATCGGCTTGACGATTTCGGCGCCCTGCACCGTCTAGATGACATCAGTGCCTATCTCGCCGAATACTCGGACACGCTTTTCGGCAGGGGCACCATCATGACCAAAGTCGTGCCGAGCCGATCGATCGCCTGCGGCCGTAGTGCCCTGTGGGTATGGATGGGCGGCAGTTTCCCCGATGTCATCGACATCATCTCAGGGTCGCATTTCCGCTCGATGGCCTACGGCCGACCGATTAAAACATACAAACGCTGTGTCCCTGAAGGGCAAATGAGCACTATCGCGGGGCTGAAAGTGACCTCGCCGACCAGAACCGCCTGCGACATCGCGTTGATGAGCGGCACTGCCATACCCGACAAACGCCGTGTGGAACTGGTCTGCGCAATCATGCAGGAATATCATATTGATCCGTCCGTTTGCCTCGAAATACTTCAAAAGAACCGTTTTTGGCCAAACATGCCCCAAGCCCGTCAGTTTTTTAAAGCCATCCAATACTGTTTCCAAACAACTTCATCGACAGACAGGACCGCGTCCAGACTGTGACTACGCCACCATCCAGCCGCGACCAGCCATCAATAAGCACTCAACTAGCACGAAAGAAGAAGCACCATTCGATACGATTGAGCTAACGGCATACAGCGTCCGTGCAAACCACAGAAATGCAATATGTCACTGCTGTGAATATGGCAGATTTCCAACGTTTATCAACATTCCCACACTGAATTCAAAGACCGAATAAACTGTAATACATAGGCGACAAAACAGGCCGTCTTATGCTCGAAAAGTGAAGAAAATATGTGCAGCTGGTAAGATAGAACCCTATATTGTCGCAATAAGCACTTTGCTACAGCTACGGAACTGACATTTACGCTTTATCAGCCTGAATCGTCAAGGAGGTTCGGCAACAAGACCGGCGATCAGGAATCTTGCCGCGCCATTCGCGCGTTTGACGGCTTTCCACAAGCAAGTTTTGTGCAGGACACCGCCTCAGATTGGTCGGCCGTCGATAGAGACGGGCGGCCTCCTCGGTTGCTCTCCATGCATGCCAACCAATGCTGTAGCGCGCGGTGAAAGGACGAATTCGGTATGCCAACAAACCATCAGAAGCGAAACCCCAGCACTGGACGCTCGGGGCAAGGCCCGCATAGAGTCCACCCGATACAAAGCGTCAAGCATGTAATGCATATAGGTACAGGCTCACAACCGGACAAAAACAGCGAGCCGAAAATGCAAAAAGTCCATATCCGCCGGCAGTTCCTGCGTACCAAAGACATTACGGTCGTAGAGGAAAAGACGCTGAAACAGGCCATCGCCGGCACCGTGGTCGGCAACTTCATGGAATGGTATGATTTCGGCATCTACGGATATCTCGCGGTGACGATGGCGAGCGTCTTCACCAGCGGACTACCGAAGAGCATGAGCCTGATCGTGATGCTCCTAGGTTTTGCGGTGAGCTTCCTCGTCCGACCGCTCGGTGGCATCATTCTGGGACCGCTCGGCGACCGCGTGGGACGCCAGAAAGTGCTGTTCCTCACCATGGGCATGATGGTGGTCTCCACCGCGTTGATCGGCATCCTGCCTACAAGCCATCAGATCGGCGCTTGGGCCATTGTGCCGCTTTACGCGTTGCAGATGGTGCAGGGCTTCTCGACCGGCGGCGAATACTCCGGCGCAACCACCTATATCTCCGAGTTCTCGCCCGATCGCAAACGAGGCTTCTACAGCGCTTGGCTCGACATGGGTTCCTACATCGGCTCGGCGTTCGGCGCGGGAATGGTGGCCATCACTACTATCATCGCCGAACACGGCTGGGGTGCGGATGCCATGGTCAACGGCGGCTGGCGCATCCCCTACCTACTGACCATTCCACTGGGCATCATCGCGATGGCCCTGCGTACCCACATCCCCGAAACCCCGCAGTTCGCGGCACATCAGGAACGTCAGGAAGAGGAGCAAGCCGAGCTCTCGCACGAGGCCCGCGAGGCCGCTTGGCGTCAGGAATCGCCTTGGGACCGCCCCGGTACTATGCTTTACGTCATCAAACGCCATTGGCGTCGTCTGCTGATTGCCGTGGCCATCGTCGCAGCCACCAACACCGCCGGCTACGTGCTTACCAGCTACATGCCGACCTACCTGCGCGAGGAAGTCGGAACCACACCCACGATGGCCGCCGCCGCGACCGTGCCAGTGCTGACCATCATGGCGCTGTGCCTGCCGCTGATCGGCCACCTTTCCGACATCATCGGCCGCAAGCCCATCTACGCCATTGCAGTGATCTCGACGTTCGTCCTGGTCTACCCGGCTTTCCAACTGCTGCACCACGGCACGTTCTGGGCCATCCAGGGCGCGCTGGCGATGATCGCCATCCCCGTGGCCTTCTACGCAGGCGTCTCCGCCAGCACGCTGCCGGCACTGTTCCCGACCGAATCGCGCTTCTCGGGCATGGGACTTTCCTATAACTTCGCGGTCTCGCTCTTTGGCGGCACCACACCTCTGGTCTCGCAAGCGCTGATCACCTTCACCGGTAATCACGACGCTCCAGGCTTCTACATCATGTTCTTTGCGATTTTCAGCGGCATCGCCTGCATTGTGATGCGCGAGTCGTCGGCTTCGCCTCTACCCGGTTCGATGCCGACGGTGGGCAGCGAGGAAGAGGCGCGCGAACTGGTCCTGACCCAGGAACAGAACCCGAAGATCGACACCTCGACCATGCCGATGCCGATGATCACCGTCGAAATTCCCGTGGGCCAGACGCTCCCCCAGCGCCCTGAAAACATTAAACTGCCTCCGCGCAAAGAACCGGAAGCGGGTTCGAAGGACTCGGAAGACTCGAAGGATACGGAATCCAAGAAGTCTGAGGAACGAACCGATTCGCAAAGTCAAGATTCCGGGACCGAGACGGATACTGATAATAAGGACTAGATAGAAAAGCGGGCATTGCGAAAGCGAACATGTTGGCAATGACCGGAATCGCAAATTCATACCACCGCAAGGAATCGGGAATTACGAACCAATATCCTCCAGACATCCAAATAAGCTATCGAACGTGACGCATCTGGCAGCGTTGTGGCAAATTCGCAGATAGCCACCACAACCAAGTATGGGGTGGACGCAGCGCTAATCCCGAATGCTGAATCAGCCATGGCTTGCGGTGCAACGAACGGATTGCTATAAGGCCCAGAATCATGCCGCCCAATACCACCAGTGCCCCAAACACGACGGGGTCACCCTTGGCGTTTTCGGGATCAGGAATCGGCTCGGGTATGGGTTGTCGGGTACCGGTAACAATCAGACGCTGCGTGTTGACTCCATAAGGAGTACACGTCATCAACGTAACTAGGTCACGACCAGACACGACTTTGTAGAGATGCGTATCAGACGGATCGATTACATGGATACCGACAACACGATAGCCCATGGTTCGATTGAGTGTTTGCACATAAAAGATGTCGCCATTTTTCAGTTCGTCAAGACGAGTAAACAACAACGCATTCTGCAGACCGGTATGGCCGCTAAGCACGGCATTGGTCGAGGGGCCGCCGACCGGCAGACTGGTGCCGTAAAGGTGGCCAGCACCATGCTCAAGCACCTTGTCGGATGTGCCGTGGTAGATAGGCATTTTCACAGAAATCTTCGGAATACGGATAGTGCCCATAACCCCCGTGCCGTCATTCAAGAGGGACTGGTACTCGTTATCCTTTTCGGATTCCGGTTTTGCGTTGGGATTGCCGGTATCGAAAGGATCGGTGAACTCTCCAAGCAATGGCTGACCATCTGCGACGATACGCTGGTTATAGGCTTGAGCCCGATGGTATTCATCAGCGACCTTGCCTTGAGGCCATTGGGCGATGCGGTTGACCGATGCAGAGACCTCGGCGCTTTCTCTGTACATATTGGTCACCCAACGTACGGGGAACCATGCGATAGCCACCAGAAGAGCTATCAGGCAAATAACAATAAGAATGTCGACGACAATAATAACAACCCTACGGACTTTATTGGCACTTTCATCGACAGTGCCGATGATGTCATCGAAAGAACCTGCATCCAATATATTACGAACAGACGCGGTTTTAATATCCGATGAAGCCATGAACGCACCCTTCCGCGAAAAACAATGGTTATCACTTACTGTTTATTGAAAAATTTTTAATAATTTTTATCTGAACGTAATATGTATCGGAAAATACCAAAGACTATCCCGTTTCCCCTTTTTCACCGACGCAATATTACGCGAGCACAATTCAAGAATGAAAAGACGAAAGGATGCCAATGACAGCGAGACTTTTTGTTTGCCGGTAACGAACAAAAGCCGGCAAGAACCTTTGAGGAAAACGTTCTTGCCGGATCTTCAAAACCAACGTTCAAACAACCATAACGCCATAAACCAACCGAGACACTAGACCTCAGTTGGCTTATGACCTTATGACCTTATGGCCTGCTATGCCTGGATGGCAACACCGTTATTGACGTTAGAGTCGGAACCCAGACGGCGACGCACGAAGATCAAGGACGCGGTCAGGATAGCGAGCACAACAACAACCAGAAGCGCAAGAATCGCACCGGCTCCACCAGTCAATGGCAGTTGGGAAACCGAATTGACGTTCTGGACAACGATAGCGCCCGCGCTAGGAGCCGCGGAGGCGCCCGTAGTGGACCAGCTAACGTCATTGAGCGTCGTAGCCGCACCGGAAGTGTAGGCACCATTCGTCTTGACAAGGCCCCAGGTATCGCCCTTATTGGCGAATCCGGAGACTGCATCCGACGAGCCCTTGCCCACCGTAACTTCTACGGAAGGCTTGAAGGTGTCGGAATAACCTGCAGGAGCCGTGTCCTCTGCAAGCGTATACACGCCGTCGGCCAGACCGTCGATCTTCAACTGGCCGTTGGAGCTCGGCGCGCCGGTAGCGGTATCGGCCGGTACGCTCGATGCGGAATCGTACACGGAGAGCTTGTCGGTGGCCGAAGTATTGCTTTGTTCAGCAGCCTTCTTGTAGGAACCGTTGCCCACCTGAAGGAACTTGATAGCAGTGCTCTCGCCCTGCTTCGTGACAGTGAACTTCGCACCGGTAAGTCCGGAACCATCCACCTTCTTTTCCTTCAGCACATCGAAGTGACGGAAGTAGGCCTTGGAATCATTGTTGTTACTGCCATCGGTCTTGTCATTGATTACCGTGCCGTTAGTGCATGTCCCGGAAGCCACGGGGCAATTGTCGACTTTGCCATCATTAATTGTCGGAGGAACAACGGTAGGCTGGTTGCCGGGATCAGAGGAATAGCCCAGCGTCACACCGTTTTCGAGAGCTCCACCCGTGGCTTCATCGTTGACTTTCATTGTGAATTTGACAACGATGCTGTCACCATACGTTTGATCGAGAATCGATTGGCTCAAATCGATGACAAGGTACTGGGTGCTGGTGCTGCCGTCATAGTTGGCATTCTTCACCGCATATTTGCCGGTATCCAGATCAGTGCCGCCGACCTTAACACTCTGAACCGCGTCATAGCTCAATCCCTTTTGCGAAGGCGTATCGATCATCGTGAAGACATACTTCGAGAAACCGGTCGTCAGTGGCACCTTGGTGGACAGTTTATAATGCAACGTGCCGCCGACCGAGGGATCATTGGTGACGCCGTCGGTGTCCAACGACTTGGTGACCTTGGGAGCGTCATTCTTCAGATTGACGACACCGAGATCCTCCGAGTTGAGCTTGCTGTATGTGTCACTGCCCATCACGACACCGGTGCTGACAAGCATGGGAATGGAGTTCTTGTGCGACGTGGAGCTTAGTCCGCTCGCACCGCTGGCAGTGACGTCTTCAACGACATAGACACCAGGTGTAAGATCAGTAATCTGAGCGCTATTGCCCGTAGTCACAGTGACCGAAGGACTCGAAGACGTAAAATTGGCCTGGAATGTCGAGATATCAGACAACTTGGTGACAAACGTACGCAGGTTGCCCTTCCAGCCGTTGGGAACGGTACCGTCATTTGAGGTCGAATCGGTTCCAGTGTAGCCAAGCCACTTCGAGGCGACCTCACCAATTGGGTTGCCCTCATAGCCGGCAGCGACATCAGTCGATTGGCCCAAAGCGGTTTTGGTCGAACTCAGAGCAGATTCCGCATCAGTCTTGATGCCGGATACCGTGCTGACCGCGACAGACGACAGGACATGCGTGGAAGCGTCGCCTTCTGCATTCTCGTAGTTGCCGACTTTCACAGCCGCGAACTTATGCCCTTCCATGGTTCCACTTGACGAATTCGTCGCATCAACATTAATGGTGATAGTGGATTTAGCAGCAGCCTGACTCATATCCAACGACGAGTTGTCTGCATTCGCTGCGCCCATAGGTGCTAGTGCGAGAAGGGTGGCGGCAGAAACCGCGGCACCGATCAACGCACGAAGACTCATTTTCCTTTTCATGGAATGCCTTTCTTGTTCTTTCATTTCTTGTTCTATCCGATTGCTTAAATACTTTTCGGTACGTGCCCGCATGAGGATTCCGATTAGGCACAAGGGCCACCTCACTTACCCTGTGTCATATCGATTACCTCCCCTTGCTGCGAGACTGGAAATTACACTTTTCATTTCGCATGCACCCCCTTATGAGTCAAACGGGAATGTGTCTTGCGGAAGACGACATAAGTAGTAACAGCAATCACCACTGCCAGCAAGGTGAGTAATAATGCCCAGCTTGAGAAGCCACCAGTAAAGGGCAACTTGTCAGTAGGCGGCGTGGGATTGAAGCCCTTATACACCACGTTCTTAGACGCGTTGGTCTCTTTATCCACGACATAGGCCTTGATGTCACCTGGCTTGGATCCGTAGACCACTTTGGCCTGCCAGTTGCCGTCGGAATCCACCGTCGCTGTTGTCGGGGCGCTTGAAGGCGTGCCCTCCGGCCAGGTCAGATGAACGGTTGCGCCAGGCAATATCGTGCTCAGAATGACAGGCGTGCTGGGGTCGACCGCCACCTTGCCCTTTACGTAATTGTTGTCGGCGCTGGTGATGGAAACCACCGGAGCATAGAAGTCAACGGTTTTGGTGACGGGATCGGACTCGGCCGTCACACCATCCTTGTTGGCGGTGACCGCCACGAACTTGAAGTAACAACCCGAATCGGCCACGGGTGATGGAGTGTTGTCAATGAACCATTGCACCGGCACACTGCAACTCCAGTTCTGATCGTTGCCCACCCCTATGCTCTGCTCGCATTTGGCGCTGTCTATCCCGACAATCTCGTTGCCAAGGGCGGATTCGTCATCACGCGTCGCCACGGATGAAGAAGCAGATTTGCTCTTCGTCCCCGACGTGCCGCTTGGAGAAGTAACGTGCTTCGCGTAGAGCTTCATCGTGGACTCGCCCTCGCTGGAACTCATCGTGCCACCGATGCTCACCGTCGTGCTGTTGCCGTTGGTGAGCTCGCCGTCCAGCGACCCTGACTGCTGGGTATGCGGCACGACAATCTTGTCCGGATCCACCGTCGGCGCCTTGTCCGCCGCCGCTTTGAAATTAACGACATATACCGGCGAGAAGAAGGACGTCAGATTCATCGCAATGCCATTTTCGCCTTCAGTGGGGTCGGTTTGATAAGCGTGGTAACGCCGTTCGCGTTCTTTTGGATTAGTCAAATCCACGATGTCGTCAGCACTCGATGCCTGAAGCTGCCAGGTGCCATCGGCATTGACATCAGCCGTGCCTACAAGATGACCCATGTTTTCATAATCATCCGTGACGCCTTTAACGATGACCTTTTTACTGGTACCGTCCGAAAACGTAGCTGTTGCGCCTGCTTTCGGCACGTCTTCATAAACCGAAATTTTCTGGCCTGCAGTGCCGCCCGCACCTTTGATAATCGGCTTGGTGGCCGAAGAACGCGAATTCGATTTGAAGTCCCCGTCATCCGTCTGGCCGTCAGGGTCCGACGAACTCATGGCACTGAACCCGATATTATTGGCCGGGTCACTGCTATCAGTATTGGTATTCGACACACTGGTAATCGTCGGAACTTTCGGACGAACCACATCATACTTGTAAAAAGCCGTATCAATCGTCCAGGCGTTCTTCAGTTGTTCTTTGACCTCAGACTGCGTCATCGTATCGGTAATGCCGGGATTCGCGGGATTCCTATACGGGTCCGTGGTATTGATCATCGAGCAGCTCGGGTTCATAACTGGCCAGGTAACCAGCTTGAAGTATCCGTCAAGGCCTTGTTCGGACTTGGCTTTAGCAAAATCAATCGAACCGTCCGTATTCTGCGCATCTCCAGGAGCATAAAGTGTATTGTCGCCCGATTGGGACTTGCTCCGGTTAAACGCTGCGGCATTAACGTTGCCCGGAGGAGCGCCTATGCCGGTGGCCGGCTGGTTGTCAACCTGCTGAACAGTCGGGGTCAGCGCATCCACAGGAACCCAGTTCGAGTTGTTCTTGAGCGCTATCCATTGGTATTTGAAAGATGTCGCTTGATAACAGGGATTGCGCGTATCCTGGCTATATTTGCCGTTATACATACGCACGAAGAATGAGTTCGCGGGTGCCACACCACTTGGCTGCCCATTGAGACCATAATCGGTCACCAATCCCCAGTTCGCCTGCCTGTTGCTCCACAATGTCGGATTGGCATCCCAACCGATGAAGGAAAGCGGGATATCACAACTTTCTTTACTGATATCGTTGCACATTCCGGGAAAGACCGTTGTCTGACGGCCGGCCATCAAATCAGTGGCAAGTGGGTTATTGTTCAAATCAGAAAGATTGCTCATAGGATAAGTGCTTCGATTGGTGTAGGCACCAACCATCACGTAAATAGGAGGTGTCGGCATCACACGGCCTTCAGCAGTGTGGTTCCACCAGCTCGCCTGCTGATCCTGATTGATATAATCAATATCTGCTTCGAGCGAAATCGTTACGTAATCGTAGAGACCCGAATGAACGATCTTGTGAATCGTATAATACTGATCCTGATTGTGGGCCCAATTATCTGCGCCGCTCGCGCCATCAATGGTGTTCAAATATCTAAAGGGATTATTATTCGTTGAGAAATCGTGCGCAGCATCCCCACTGTTGTTGCTTCTCGCATTTACGTAGTCGTAGACAATACGCAAGCCGGTTGCACTGCTTTCGGTGTTCGAACCCACGTTTGGGTTAACCTCGCCGTGTGCCACACGAATCACTGCATCCAAACGAATCTCGTCGTTGTAAGTATCGACCTTGTCGTTGTTTGCCAGTAGTTGGAACAGCACAGGTTTACGAGATGCACCGTTCGGGGCCGTCACGGCGTTAGTAAGTCGCCAAGAAGTGTCACCGCGAGACGATGAGTCATCTGCGGAAACTGTCGTTTTTACAGCAACAAGCGCACCCGAGACCACCAACGCCACTACAGCAAGAAGGCTGGCCAGCCGCGCAAAAAGTTTCACACGATTCATTCCATCAACTTCCCTAAAGCTTCATCAACCTACGAAATTCCCCTACTTCGCATTGCCGAAGTCAATTGCCTTGCAATTTCATGTTCATGTACAAAATTTATGGATTTATCGAAGTCAAACGAAATACTTCAAATCGTCTTTCATCTTGTTTCAGTGCTTTACCGTAACACGGGCAATACAATTACGTTCTTTGAATAATGTGATGTAAAGCCTATATTTTCAACGAAAATAAGCACTCTGACTTTAAACGTCTGCTATTAAAAAAAATAAGAAATCTTTGTATATTATGGATTACAAATATTAAGCCGTTAACATAAAAGGTTTGACAAGATAAACACAGAATCGTTACAAAAAAGATTTGAAAAAAATAGTCTTTTTCCTCTTTTAGTAAAACTGCAACCATAACTTTTATTGGTTTAGAACTTCAGCTGGATTCCGAATACCGCCTGACAAAATTGGCCGCCCGCATAAACATAATTAATAACCAACTCAACAATGAGGTAAGTCAGGCGTCAATTTGGAGATAAGTCAGCATTTTCACTCTGCAAAACAGCGAAGAGGCCATTGCCCGCACTGACAACAGTGCGGGCAATGGCCTCTTATCATAGAAACCATGCCCAGCTAAATACATAGGCTGCTTCTGAGGACCACTTGCGTGACTTTATCCGACGCGCCTCACGCAACCAAAGTCGAGAACTGGCTGTTGTAGAGGTCGGCATAGAAGCCACCCTTGGCCAGCAGCTCGTCGTGGGTGCCGCGCTCGACGATGTCGCCGTGGTTCATCACCAGGATCATGTCCGCGTCCTTGATCGTCGAGAGGCGATGCGCAATCACGAAGCTCGTGCGGCCCACGGTCAGCGCATCCATCGCCTTCTGGATCAGCTCCTCGGTGCGGGTGTCGACCGATGAAGTGGCCTCGTCCAAGATCAGGATCGGCGCGTCCTGCACCATCGCGCGGGCGATCGTCAGCAGCTGCCGCTGCCCGGCCGAAAGCGAGGAATTGTCGTCGAGCACGGTGTCGTATCCCTGTGGCAGCGAGCGCACGTAATGGTCGAGCCCAACGGCCTTGCACGCGTCCTCGATCTGCTTATCGGTAACGCCCTTCTTGGCGTAGGCGACGTTTTCGCGTACCGTGCCACGGAAGACCCACGTGTCCTGCAGCACCATCGAGAACTGCTCGTGCACGTTGGAGCGCGGGACGGTGGAGGTGTCGATACCATCGATGGTCATCTTGCCGCCGTCGATGTCGTAGAAGCGCATCAGCAAGTTGACCATGGTGGACTTGCCGGCACCGGTCGGGCCGACGATGGCGACCTTCTGACCAGCTTTGACGCTCGCGGAGAAGTCGTGGATGATCGGCTTGCCGGGCTCGTAACCGAAGCTGACGTGCTCGAACTCAACGTCGCCGCGCACACGGACGGGCTTGCCAGTCTTCGGGTCGCGGCCGAGCAGCGCGGGCTTCTTGCTCTCATCACTCATCTCAGGCTCCTCGAGGAAGCCGAAGACACGCTCGGAAGCAGCGGCGCAACGCTGCAGGTTCTGGAAGGCCTGCGCGAACTGCGAGAGCGGCTGGGTGAAGAGGCGCACGTACATCATGAACGCCACGATGACGCCGAACTCGATCTTGCCGTCGATGGCGAGCGCCCCGCCCACGATGCAGACGGCCACGAAGCTCAGGTTGCCGATCATGTTCATCATCGGGCCCATCAGCCCGGAGAGGAACTGGCTCTTCCACGCCGAATCGTAGAGGTCGTTGTTGTACTTCTCGAAGCGGCGGATGGAGTCGGCCTCGCCGTTGTAGGCCTTGACGACGGTGTGGCCGGCGTACATCTCCTCGACGTGGCCGTTGACGTCGCCAAGCGCGATCTGCTGGCGTGCGAAGTACTTCTGCGAGAAGTGCATGATGAGCATCATCACCACGATGCCCAGAATCGAGACCGCAATGGCGCACAGCGTCATGATGACGTTGTTGTAGAACATCATGATCAGCGAGCCGAAGAACAGCGTGATCGAGGTAATGAGCATGCCCAGCGACTGTCCCAGCGTCTGGCCGATGGCGTCGACGTCGTTTGTAATACGAGAGAGTATGTCTCCATAGCTGGTCTTGTCGAAATACTTGAGTGGCAGCTTGTTGATCTTGTCGGAAATCGAACGGCGTAGGCTTTGGCCGATGCGCTGGGTGACGGTGGCCATCATCCAGTGCTGGATATAGTTCAGCACCGCGTAGCCGACGTACAGGCCGACGAGCAGCCATGCGATGCGCGTCACCTCGCCCATGTCGACCGCGCCCATCACAGGCTTGCCGTGCACCAGGGCGGGCAGGCCTTTGGCGATGGCGTTGGTCATGTTCTTCAGTTGGTCCGGCCCGATGATCTGGCAGATGGTGCCGGCCGCGCCCAGCACGAGCGCGATGATGATGACGGGCAGGTATTTGCGGCAGTAACGCACCAGTTTGAGCATCACTCCGCCGAAATCGGCCGGCTTCTCGACCGGTCCCCTCATTCTTGGCATTTTGGCTACTTTCCTATAAATCTAACGTTTTGTTTTCGTAATCGGCTTGGCTGCTATCCGAACGGCGGAAAGCGAATATTTCGTTGCGATATTTATTGACATAACGAAATTTCACAACATTTCCGCCGTCCCTTGACTTTCACGCGGCGAGCTCGTCGGGGGTCAGCTGGGACTCGGCGATCTCCTTGTAGACCTCGCAGGTCTTGAGCAGCTCCTTGTGCGTGCCCTGGCCCACCACTTTGCCGTCGTCGAGCACGACGATCTGGTCGGCGTCCATGATGGTGCCGACGCGCTGGGCGACGATGAGCTTGGTGGAATCGGCGGCATCCTTCTTCAAAGCGTCTCGAACAGCACGGTCGGTCTTGAAGTCGAGCGCGCTGAACGAGTCGTCGAAGACCATGATTTCGGGGTGGCGGTAGACGGCGCGCGCGATGGAAAGACGCTGCTTCTGGCCACCGGAGACGTTGGAGCCGCTCTGCGCGATCGGCGCTTCGTAGCCACCGTCCATACGGTCGACGAACTCGCTGGCCTGTGCCACCTCGCTTGCCTCGCGGACATTGGCTTTTTGCTCGGGCGTCAGTTCGTCGCGCTCGCTTTCGCCGACGATCAGCGCCAGCTCACGCTTGCGGCCCTTGGCGGTGGAGGTATCGGCCACCTCGACGGTTTCGGCGTCGCCGGGCCGGTCGCCGTAGCTGACGTTGGACGCGACGGTGCCCTTGAACATCACCGATTGCTGCGGCACATAACCGATCTTGTCGCGCAGGTCCTTGATGTCGTAATCCTTTACATTCACTCCGTCGACCAAAACCTCGCCTTCGGTGGCATCGTAGAAACGCGGCACGAGGTTGACGAGCGTGGATTTGCCGGAACCGGTGGAACCGATGAAGGCGACGGTCTGGCCTTTACGCGCGGTGAAGCTGATATTCTGAAGCATCTCCTCGCGGGTGTCGGGATAGGCGAAACCGACGTTGCGGAACTCGACAGTTCCGGTCTCGCCGGGCTTGCCTTGTGTCAATGTTCCGGACTTGACGCTAGGTTCGGTGTCGAGCACTTCCAGCACGCGCTGTGCGGAGACGTCGGCGCGCGGCCAGAGCACGAAGACCATGCTTAAGAGGAGGAAGGCCATAATGACCTGCATCGCATAGCTGGAGAAGACGACCATGTTCGAGAAGTCAGTGAGTTTGTCGGCTGGCAGCGCCGCGTCCTTGATGAGGTAGGCACCGATCCAGTAGATCGCAAGGCCCAAGCCGTTCATCACGCTCGACATCACGGGATTCATCGCGGCCATCGCGCGGGTGGTGAAGAGCTGGGTATTGGTCAGTTCGTCGTTGACGTGTGCGAACTTGGCCTCCTGATAATCCTCGGCGTTGTAGGCGCGAACGACGCGCAGGCCGGTCAGGTTCTCGCGGGCCACGGCGTTGATATTATCGGTCAAACGCTGCATCGAACGGAACTTCGGCATGACCATAATCATGATGATAATGACGAAAACCAGCATGATTGCCGTGGCAGCGGCCGTGGCCACCGTCCACTCAAAGCCTTTGCCCGCGATTTTGAAAATAGCCCAGACAGCCATAATCGGCGCGCGGAAGACCAGCAAAACGCCCATGGTAATGAACATCTGGATCTGGGTGATGTCGTTTGTGGAACGGGTGATCAGCGAGGCCGTGGAGAACTTGTTCATCTCGGCCGGACCGAAGGATTCGACCTTGCGGAACTCGAGCGAGCGCAGACGTTGGCTAAACGATGCTCCCACACGGGCCATGAAGTAGCCGACGGCGATGGCGCAGATGACCGAGCCCAGAGAGACGAGCAACATCTTGCCGCCCTCTTTCCAGATATCCGCCATCCTGCTGCCCGGCGTCTCGACCAGCGCGGTTACCTTGGACATGTAGTCCGGCAGCTTCAGGTCGAAAAAGACCTGCCCTGCGATGAACGCAAGGCTCAGCAGCATCTGCCCGATCTCCGTTTTGGAGAGATATTTGCTGATGCGAAGCATGAATCCCCTTTTCGTATTTTTGTTGGCCTCGGAGGCATAATTACCGAGCACCCTTAATGATTAACGATGTTAAATATTTTGTTGACTGAAAGTACAATACTCGCCAACGCTGGATGATGCCCGCTTTTCACCCAGCGCGTAGGAAACCACGGAGCCGAATGGCCAGTTTCTAGCATCCGCAAAGAGCTATGCAAGAAAGCGGCCACTGACAGATCGCAAACGGCCGTTTTCTAGCATCCGCGTTGCTTCACGCAAGAAAACGGTCATCATCCATCGGCTTGCGCAGAAGAATCTTTGGCCCGCTTATTGTTCTGCTCGTGCTTGTCCGCGAACGCCTTGCTCACTTCTTCGGCGCTGGGCCTGGGCGCACCAGGCTCACACACGGACATGTAGGTGATGAACTCCTTCACAAGATCCACGAACTCTCGGGTGCGGCGCTCCCCCATCTGCGAGAAGATCCAGCGCACGACCGAATCGATGTCATCGCGGTCGCGCTCGGCCTGTTCGGTCCCTTTCGGGGTCAACGAAACGAGGATATTCCGCCTGTCGTGATCGTCGATTTTCCGCGTGACATAGCCCTTCTTCTCCATCGACCCGAGCAACGCCGAAATCCTGCCGGAGCTGGCATGCAAGGCATCGGCAAGGCGCGAAGGGGTCTGCGTGCCGTGCTTGAGCAGGTGCCGCAGCACGAACGGCTCCCCCTTGCTCGCGCCTTCCACTTCGTGCCACATAGCAGACTTGTTGCTATGCACTTCGTCACGCAGCGTCTGCAGCGCCTCCTGCTCGAATCCCATCATTCACTCCGTTTCTCATCTACGATGGCATTAATACTAACACCCATGAATAGTTTACGGTAGAAGCTTTCGCGGACGCAGAAACATCTAACAGAAAACAGCTTTCCGTATTTCTGCCCCATTGCCATGTGCTTACTGCGAAGAGCCGGGACAGTCGGAAGAAACTTACGCGCCGATGCCACGGCGAATGGAATCGGAGTTATAACTCCTTTATATGTTTCTTTGCCTCTATGAGGCGCAAATACATATCAGAACAAGGGACTTTGAAGATGGCACGTAGGTTTGCAGGAGGAAGCGCCCGACGCAGGTCGCCCCACGCGGGGACGGTACTAACTATCGCCTGCGGATTCCCCATATCAGAAAACTTGCTAAAGCTTCAAGGGCCCGATCAACCAGATTCCTTGTCTGTTCACCCCGCACCCGAACGGATGGTCTATATATTCTCCGCCACAACCCTGCGAGTCCCAGCCCATCGCATCCAGCGAGCCACAATTCGTCACCATCGACAGCGCAGCTAGCTAGCACAAATAAAAAATCTTCACGCCTCAAAGGATGAACCCAAGAGACGGGAAGATGAAAAATCTGAATTTTTAAATTCTGGTTGGACCCTATCAGGCCTTTGCAACCGGACGGAGGTCAGCGTGATGGCGCTTGAGATACTCACCAACCGCCTCGCGAATGAGTACAGAAGGACGAACCTCTTCATCCGCCGCACCCGAAAGAACCCAATCAGCGAGCTCAGAAGTCGCGCGAACGCACCAGGTGCGCTCTTGAAGCTGACGAACCCCATGCTGTGCCTTAACTGCCTTAGCCATTTCCTACCTCCGTTTTATACGTAAATATCTGTGTTACAGATTGATACATTGTATCACTTTTCCGGAAAACCGGAACAGCTTCTGGCCTTTTTGTGAACCAGTTATCATTGCACAAACTACATTGACGTAAGTTCCTACATCAATATAATTAAAGGTAATACAGCATTTTAATTTGTCAATCTGGATTTCGAGTTTCGAAAGAATTTTCACAATTATTTTGGGATAATTAATAGCATAAAACCCAATATTTGCAATACTTTCAAGGATGCCAAAGTCACTTAAAACCTTTTTAAAAATACTTCTCGCTCACAGCATAATAGGTGCGAGACAAGAGCTCTCGCGACCATCAAACGTTCCAGCAAAGGTCTATTTGATGTCGCGGGCGATTTTTCTCTCAGACTAAAAGCTCGGCTTCTTTTCCGCGGTAATGAATCAGGCTGTACCCCCCGAAGAGCGCCAGCCATACCAAGCCAGCGATGGCCGAACCGATGGTATCCGAGGAGAGGAAAAGCGTCACATAGATGAACACGAAGAAGATGATCGTCAACGTGTTCGTGATCTTGTACGCCGGCATCACAAAGCCGTTCGGGTCGAAATCGGCGGACTGGCGGTAACGCTGGTGAGCAACCATCGTCAGGATGTAGATGAAGATGATCGCCGCACTGGACGCCGAAGCGAAGAGCACGAAAGCACTGGAAACCTGCGGAATCGCGTTGATGACCGGCGACAGGAGGATGAAGCAGGCGGAGACCACGATGGCCCGAGCCGGCACCTTGCGCTTAGAGACGACACCGAGCGGACGCAGCTTGGGCGACTTAGAGACTTCGGCCAGCTGGAAGAGGTGACGGCCCGCGGAATAGAGCAGCGAGTTGAGCGCCGAGGCGGCGGCGGTCAGCACCACGAAGAAGACCAGAGCCGAAGCCCAGTTCAGACCCGCGTACTGGAAGACCATGATGAACGGGGAGGCGAAGGAGCCGTCTTTGTTGGGCTTGAACGACTGCCATGGCACGATGAGCATGATGGCGATCAGCGCGCCGACGTAGAAGATCAGGATGCGCATGATGATCTCGTTGATGGCTTTCGGCAAGACCTTGCGCGGGTTCTTGGTCTCGGAGACGGTGACACCGACGAACTCGATCATTTCATAAGCGAAGAAGACCATCTGGAAGCTCATCAACAGCGCGAGCCAGCCGTTCGGAGCAAGCGTGAGGCCGTTGAAAATGTTGTCGAAACCGGCGTGGCCGGCGGGGCTCACGTGGTCGACGCCGTGGATCTGGACGGCCGGGTAATGGTAGCCGATGATGACCATGACGATGGCCGTGACGATGAGGCCGACAATCAGGGTGATCTTGATCATCGAGAACCAGAATTCGGTCTCACCGAACGCTTTAACGGCAATCAAGTTGATGACCGCCAGCAGCGCCAGGAAGCAGACCTCGATCAGCGGCTGCCACTTACGCAGGTCGAAACCGAAGGTATCGAAGAACGTGACGAAATACGTGCCGACCGCGGTGAGCTCGGAGAGACCCATTAATATAAGGACGATCCAGTAGGTCCAGCCTGCGAAATGGCCCCAGCCCGCGCCGAGGTAGCGGCCGATGAAGTTGATGAAGGTGTGCTGGTCCGGATCATGATACATCAGCTCGCCGATGGCGCGCATCAGCAGGAACATCATGAAGCCGACGAGGATGTAAACCAGGATGATGCTCGGGCCGGTCAACGCGATCGACTTGCCGGAGCCCAGGAAGAGGCCGGTGCCGATGGTGCCGCCGATGGCGATAAACTGGACGTGACGGTTGCTCAGGCCACGCTCGAGCTGATTCGTCTTTTCACCGGCGCTTCCCCCGCTCACGGTTGGCGAAGTGCCGTTTGCTGGGGTTCCGCTTGCCGACGAATCGTTTGCAGCTTTGGCGTTGGTACCGGCATTGGCCGCAGTATTCCTGCTTTCCATTTGTGTCATAATCTTCCCTTCGCTTTTGCTGCGTCAAGCGCGCAATAGTGAATAGAGTACGCCGCAAGAGATGACATCAAGGTTTCCGAGGCCGATTCGAAGAGAATTATCGTCGGCAAAATAGCAATATATGATGGAAAATGACGAAAATAATTGGTCGCTTTCCCGCATGCAACAAGACATTTCAGCGTTTTTCGCAAGCTTTCAGCCCAAATGCAAAAGTTTCGGGCGATGTCTCATAAAGTGGACTATTTCACAGCGCAAATGGAAACCGGCATCGCAAATCAGCCGAAATCTGCTTGAACCGAACGGAACGAACTTGCCAATGCACATATTCGGACGCATTTACCCGCGAAACGCGCGAAAGGTTTCGTCGAATCATGAACCCATCAACGCAAATATCCCCTCACGGCCTTAGACTTTCGAAATGTTGGGGAAGTTTTCAGACGAGCCGCAAATTCCAGCCGCCAATCACGGCGCACGACCCGCGTGTTTTATTTCCGCCGAAACTTTCGCGTCCAAATACGCGATGCGTAATACACGAGCAGGGAATCCCGTGAAAGAGGAGCGCCACATGACTGGTCAGTCGGGCACAATAACAGACAACAACGCAAGCAGCGGGAACGGCGCAAGCCTCGCGAACGGCGGCACGGCAGCAGGCAACCTATCTGACGACGGCAGCGATACCGGCAATTTCGGAAACGGCACCGGAAACGGAAAATCCGCAAAACCCAAAAAACAAGGCGGCAACCACGTCCTGCGCAAGCTCAAAACCCGACAAATCTCGATGATCGCCCTTGGCGGGTGCATCGGCACCGGTCTGTTCATGACCTCCGGCGGCACCATCGCCGAAGCCGGACCCGGCGGTGGACTCGTGGCCTACGCGGCCATGGGCGTGATGATCTACTTCTTGATGACCAGCCTCGGCGAGCTCGCCACCAACATGCCCGTCTCCGGCTCTTTCTCGGTCTACAGTTCCAAATACGTCGACCCCGCGCTGGGCTTCGCGATGGGCTGGGACTACTGGCTCAACTGGGCGATCGCCGGCGCTACCGACATCTCGACGGCCGCGCTCTTAATGCAGTACTGGTTCCCCAAATCGCCGGGCTGGGTGTGGAGCCTGACGATGCTCGTCATCATCTTCTGCCTCAACGCCTTCGTGGTCTCCGCGTTCGGCGAGACAGAATTCTGGCTAGCGCTGATCAAGGTGGTCACCATCATCATCTTCATCGTCGTGGGGCTTTTGATGATCTGCGGCATCATGTTCCAGCCGGCCATCGGCTTCAAAAACTTCACGTATAAAGGCGGCCCGTTCATCGGCGGCCTGCCCGCGATCATGGGCGTCTTCCTCATCGCCGGCTACTCGTTCCAAGGCACCGAGGTCGTAGGCGTGACCGCCGGCGAATCCGAGAACCCGACGCAGGCGGTGCCCAAAGCCATCAACAACGTCTTCTGGCGCATCATCCTCTTCTATTTGCTTTCGATTTTCGTGATCGCGGCCATCATCCCCTACACCGACCCGAATCTGCTCGGCGCTTCCGACAGCAACATCGCGATGTCGCCGTTCACCATCGTCTTCGAGAAGGCCGGTTTGGCGGGCGCGGCAAGCATCATGAACGCCGTCGTGCTCACCTCGATTTTGTCTGCCGTCAACACGGGCGCCTACGCCTCAAGCCGCATGCTCTACGGCATGGCCAAGGACGGCTACGCACCCAAGTTCCTGGGTACCACCACCAAGCGTGGTGTGCCGCTCGCGGCGTTGATCACCACACTTTGCATCGAGGCGCTGGCGTTCTCGTCGAGCATTTTCGGCCCGAAGTTCTATATGTGGCTGGTCACCGCAACCGGCCTGACCGGCTTCATCTCCTGGATTGGCATCGCCTTAAGCCACTTCCGCTTCCGCCGCGCTTTCAAGCTGCAGGGCCACAAGCTCTCCGAACTCAAGTACCATGCCAAGCTCTTCCCGTTCGGCCCGATTCTGGCGATTGTGCTGTGTCTGGTCGTGATCTGCGGGCAGGACTTGCCAGCTTTCGCCTCCGGCAACTGGGGCGAGCTGCTGGCCACCTATTTCAGCGTCATCCTCGTCGCCATCCTCTACTTCGGCTTCAAATTCACGCACCACACCCACATCGTCAAGCTCGAGGATATGGACGTCTCCTCGGCTCGCCCCGAGGTGCTGAAGCAGCAGTAGGCGCATAGCTCAAATGAAATCTAGCATGAGGAAATACTAAGAACTTCAGTGGCAAGAATGCACGTCCAACTGCCTATACATCAGCAGTTGCAGACGGTTTTGGGCTGTAGGTTTTTTAACAGTGCGCTTCATATCCCACAAGCCTTTTCCGTCAATAAATCACAATCACCAAAAGAAACCATCTGAGGAATATCCATCTTCAAATGTTGTGATACCCGGATAGATACGACCTTGCTTTTGCAAAAAGTACCGTTCACGCTCAACCATTGTTCTTATATGCTCAATCGTTGATTTGTCCGGATTTATGGTTCCGGGATTTATATTATCAATAGACAGATGCTTAAAAAAAGTCAAAAGTTCAGTCAATAGGATGACGGATTTTGTCTTTTTTTTTAAAATCGGTCAATAGATTGACCAATTTTTATTTTTTGTGTTAAAATGGTCAGTAAATTGACGGGTTTGGAGCTTGAAATGATTAATCGTCCTTATTACTTGGATTGGCTGGAACGCTGGCGCGACAAAGAACCCATCAAAGTGGTCACCGGGATGCGCCGCAGCGGCAAGTCGAAAATACTCGAGATCTTCCGCGAACGCCTTGCCGCCGACGAAGGCGTCAATCCCAAGAACATCATCTCCATCAATTTCGAAAGCCTCGACGAGGACTACCCCACCGAAGCCAAGCCGCTTTACGATTACATCGTCAAACGCCTGCAATCCGGCCAGAACTATATTTTCCTTGACGAAATTCAGCATGTCGAGCATTTCGAGAAGGCAGTCGACGCGCTATACATCCGCAAAGATACGGATATCTATATCACCGGTTCGAACGCGAAGCTGCTTTCTAGCGAACTTGCAACGCTGCTGACCGGCCGTTACGTTGAACTCAACATGTTCCCACTTTCATTCGCCGAATACCGAACCACACGGCCAAAATCGGAAACCCCCGACCAATCGTTCGAACGCTATCTCACTTACGGGGGCCTGCCCTATACCACTTATCTTGATGACGAACAGAGCATCGCTGACTACCTTGGCGGCGTATTCAACACCATTTTAGTAAAAGACATTGCGGCAAGACGTCCCCAAATAGATATACCCGCATTTAGCGAAGTAGCTGCGTTTCTAGCCGATAACGTCGGGAATCTCACCTCGCTAACCAGCATTGCTAACACGATGAAGCAGGAGCATGCCTCCGTTTCACGGAATACGATCCGCGAATATATATCGGCGCTCTGCGAAAACTATTTGTTATTCCGCGCCGACCGCTATGACATCAAAGGCAAATCCTACCTGCAAACGACGGAAAAATACTACTTGGGCGACCCCGGTTTCAGATTCTGGTTCCTCGGTAAATCGGGCGGTGACATCGGTCATCGCATCGAAAACGTGGTCTATCTTGAACTTTTGCGGCGCTATCGCACCGTTTCCATCGGAAAAATCGGGACCAAAGAGATTGACTTTTGCGCCGCCGATGCTGATGGAGTTCACTATTTCCAAGTCTCGCAAACCGTACTCGACAACGCGACGCTGGAGCGCGAACTCGCGCCGCTGCAAGGCATCGACGACAACCACCCCAAAACCCTGCTGGCCTTGGACCACATCGGCAACGGCAACCACAACGGCATCAAGCAGGAAAATCTGCTCGGCTGGCTGCTTAAATAAGCAGTAACGTTACCACAGGTTTCTAATTCTTAAAAGCCCCAGCGGAAAAGATCGCTTGAGGAAAGATGGCAAACTCACACCCGAAAATAACGAAAACCAATCATTCGAGATGTCTGAATGATTGGTTTTCGCTATCAACGTTGCGCCGTTGTGCCGATTCAATCCTATCTGGCATCAGTTTCAGCGGCGCCTACGCCCAAGCCACGGCATTGGTGGCCACAGGCCGTTACTTCAAGTTGAAGGTTTGCGTAATCTTCGTCTGGTCGTCGAAATTGACGGCCGAGCGGAGCTCCACATCAATCGGCGAGGTTTCGTCGTTGAGCGCATAGGCAACGGTAACATTCAAGCTGCCACCAGGTTGCACGGCGGTGTCTCTGGACTCCTCGTCGAATCCCTGAATTTCATCACGGTAATATGTTGATTTCAGAGCGACGCCTTTTTGGAACACTTGGTCTTGGACGCCATCAATAAAGGAATGGTTCTCGGTATCGGTATTTTTATACTGATAGGTAATGACTACTGTAGGATGCCCCTGATCATCGTTCGGGCCTTTCTGGGCAGAGACGATCTTGACGTCAGCACCTCCGAAGCTGCCGCTGCCCTTCAATTCCTTTCCTTTCGTCTTGTTATAAGTGTCAAGACCCTTCTGCGGATCGGACTTACCATGCGAAGGTACGGAAGTAGTGGCGGAACTTGAGGAATTCGTGATCTTATTGACCATGTTCATTCCGATACTGAAGGAAGCGATAGCCATAACGACGGAAAGGACCATGCCGATAATACCGGTGACTATACCGGCAACAGACATGTTTTTACCGGGAAGCCTGTTGGCTTTGATTTTGCGCATGGACATGATACCAGTGACAAGGGCGGCGATGCCGCATCCGATGCCTACGATTGGAATCCAGAACATGACAATGGCGATGATGCCCAGAATCAGAGCGGCGAGGGCCATACCCGGACGCTTCGGCATCATTCCCATTTGCTGCTGGGGCGGCATGCCCATCGGCTGCTGCAATGTCGGATTCATTGGCTGTTGCGGCGGCATACCGCCCATGGACGACTGCTGCTGAGACACAGGATTAGTCGACGGCTGCTGAGGCATCTGATTCATCGACTCCTGCGATGTCGAGTCAACCGGCTGCTGAGGCACGGGGGTCGTCGACGGCTGCTGTTGTGCTGTGCCCGAGGGCTGCTGTTGTGCTGTGCCCGAGGGCTGCTGTTGTGCTGTGCCCGAGGGCTGCTGCGCCGAATCATCCGGCTGTTGCACCGAATCCGTGGGCTGCTGAGAGGTGTATGGCGTCTGGTCGTTGTACTGATTGGGCTGGGGCATTGAGTCGCCACCATATGGGTTGTTATCTTCCTGCATTGTCATATCCTTCCGACAATCTTCTTGGCAGCGGGCTGTCCACTCCCTTATTAATAATAAACATTTTTTAATATAAAATAATGTTCGGCCTGAATTATGATATGCCTTATCCGCATTTACACACCGCAACAGCGTCGTTCCTTCTACCGATCTGATTACAACAGATTCTTCGATTTAGATGGCAGAACCAGGGCAGTTCGCGCAGGGCAGGTTCAAACACAAGACAGGGCAAGACAAGACAGGACAGGGCACGGCAAGGCAAAGCAAAGCCGGCGGCACCGAGCCCGAGCAGAGTGGAGCCGGGCCGAACGCTTCTCGAAGGCAACGACATGCAGGTCAGCTTCGGCCATTTCTCATACCCTCTCATATTGCCGCATCACCCGACAACAATGAAAACCCTGTCAGCGAACCGACAGGGTTTAGACAATCAAAAATGAATTCGGAAAGCGGAAGCCGGGCTGGGAAAGAATGCCCTGCCCGTCCGTGGAATTCGCCTCTTCTTTGGCGAAGTTGCGCTGTTTGCCGGCGATGGTTCCTGTTCGGTTTGTCCACAAATCGGAACGCAACCGAACAACCGCATAATTACGAAATCATGAGACCACACAGTCACACGCAAAAAGTTGCCTCCCGATTCGTTTTCTCGCGAATCGGGAGGCAACTTAAAATCAAATACAATCAAATCACTTTTGTTACCGGCATTACAAGACCCGGCGCCAAGCGCAACCATGC
Source organism: Bifidobacterium sp. ESL0732 (assembly GCF_029395535.1). Classification (NCBI taxonomy): domain Bacteria; kingdom Bacillati; phylum Actinomycetota; class Actinomycetes; order Bifidobacteriales; family Bifidobacteriaceae; genus Bifidobacterium; species Bifidobacterium sp. ESL0732. Next base: position 2,263,759 of record NZ_CP113920.1, read on the forward strand.
AGGCAGCCGGGTAGCTGCAACGTCAAGCAACAAGATATGTCGTGGTCACCGTTCCGGCTTCAGCCTCGGCGCCAGCAACGCTGAACACGTAAGCGGCGGATTGGATCTTGGAGTCGGCGGTGTCGCCGGCCTTGTTGCCCTGCTCAGGCTTGGTGGCGGGGTTGACGTGAATGGTGGCGTCCGGGCCTTCCTGAGCCTCAGAGCCGGTCTGCATGTAAATCGCGGAGACGGGATGCGGTGCCTCGACGATCGTGTAGGTATGCATATCCTTGAGGATTGCGAATACAGCCACAGCGACAAGCGCAAAGATGGCAAGCTTGTAGACGATGCTTTTGATGCGGGAGACGACAATCGAGCCGTGAGACTTTTTGTGGACCGGCCTAGCCACGAATCGTTTGCTTCTTCTCATGATTGCCATCCTTAACTGTGTTGCTTGCTTGCCCCTTGCCTCGGTGGCCTGTGGCTCAGGCCGCTTGCGTAAGAAGTGATTGATAAATTATTCAACAGTTGATTGCTGAACGTGTAAAAAGAGTATCGCTTCTCACCGTGCATCAAAGACCAAAATTTGCGCGTTGTGATGCATTGTTGCGCAATCGTCATTTTTTATAAATTTGTCTAATTATACGAAAACCGCTGTTTACCGCGGTTTATAGACCTTTTAAAGCGCGAAAATCAGGTTTTCTAAAATTCTGAAAATGTTACGCCCATTACAGATGAAAAATGCCATACAGCGCAACGGAGGACTCACCAAGCGAAATAGGCACCAATCTACGAAATGTCTTATATCCAAAACCAGCGAGTAACATGGTCGCATCACCGTGATTCCAGTGTCTAATCAGGTATTCATTGCGCGTAACGACGCGTCATATTACGCATTACAACCCAAGCTGACCATCCTCACAGAAGAAGGATCTGAGGTCGTTTCCGTTCCTTTCCACACTGCAAGAAACGAGCCGCAATGGACCCAATACGCCCACCCAACTTCGCGCAATCACACACCTCCTATGGTTCCACATTTACAAGGCAGCCGAACGCGATATGACACCCCAACGTTTCCTCACTGACACCCGACTCCCGGTACGTTCCCGATGCGCTGCCACAACCGGCATAACGGACCTTGGTAGGTGCCAACGCCGTCCACAACCGCAGCGCGCCGCCAGTATTCAAGAACCTACAACCTCAACCAAAGCGAGCACCTCCCCGAACAACAAAATTGCCACCGGGCCGAAACCCGATGGCAACCTTTACTCTCTATCTCTCGCCGGCAGACCCGACGGACAGCTTACTGCCGTCTATATCAACAAACCGAATTACTCCTGTACCTGCGTACGGGCGATGTCGCCGTTGAAGGACTCGTTCTCATCGGCATCGGCCGACTTGCCCTTGAGCCAAGAGAACATCGAACGAAGCTTCGGGCCGACGGTCTCGATGCGTTCGTGGCTGTACTTCTGCTGCAGTTCCTTGAAGCGCGGGGCACCGGCGGCCTGGTCATCCATGAATTCCTTGGCGAACGAACCGTCCTGGATGCGCTGCAGCTGATGCTCCATGTTGTGGCGGGTATGCTCGTCGATCACCGTGGAGGTGAAATCGCCGTACTGGGCGGTGTCGGAGCAGGACCAACGAGCCTTGTTCAGGCCGCCCTCGTTCATCAGGTCGACGAGCATCTTCAGCTCGTGGCAGACCTCGAAGTAGGCGATCTCCGGCTGGTAGCCGGCGTCGGTGAGGACCTCGAAACCGGTCTCGACCAAGTGGTTGACGCCACCCATGAGCACGTCCTGCTCGCCGAAGAGGTCGGTCTCGGTCTCTTCCTTGAAGGTGGTCTTGATGGCGCCGGCGCGCAGAGCGCCGAGAGCCTTGGCGTAAGCGAGGGTGATGGCCCAGCCGTCGCCCTTGTCGTCGTTCTCGCAGGCGACGACCACCGGCACGCCGCGGCCGGCGACGTACTCACGACGGACGATGTGGCCCGGGCCCTTCGGGGCGACCATAAAGGTCATGTGGCCCTTGCCCGGCTTGATGTAGCCGTAACGAATGTTGAAGCCGTGCGCGAATGCGAGCGCCGCATCAGGCTTCATGTTGGGCTCGACTTCTTCCTTATAGATCGTGCCCTGATACTGATCAGGAGCCAGGAACATAATGATGTCCGCAACCTTTGCCATATCAGCAACGGACATGACCTCGAGTCCTTGCTCCTTGGCGTACTCAACGGACTTGGAGGTAGGCCGCAGGCCGACGATGACGTCCACACCGGAATCGCGCAGGTTCAGCGCGTGAGCGTGACCTTGCGAGCCGTAACCGATGATACCGACCTTCTTGCCGTCGAGAACGGAAAGATCAGCGTCGTCTTCGTACCAGATTTGTGCTGCCATAATATGCACTCCTTGCATAATTTATTATTATTTGCACGACTAAACACTCTGCCTGCCGTGCGTAGAAATTGGCTCTTGATCAAAAAGGGATTTTGTCCCGTTGTTTGTCCATTGTAACGCCGGTCACAATACGAATCGCACCGCCGTCCAATTATCGAACAGATAATTCTTGCGGATTGAGACGGGACAAATCCCGAATCAACAGCCACTTTCAAATCTTAATTTTACTTTTAAATTATAAATATTCAGTTATAAAAATCTTGTTGCCAATAATTGCGACACCACAGGTCAGGACATCTACCGACTTCGCCGCCAGCGACCGGTTTCTAGCATGAACCAACTCGAATGCTAGAGAATGGTCATCTACGAGCTCTTAGTGGCCGTTTTCTTGCAGGACCAAACGCTGATGCAAGAAAACGGTCATTTAGAAGCTTTCAGTGACCGTTTTCTTGCACGGCACAAATAAAAAGCAAGAAAGTGGTCGCTGAGTCGGCTTACGGCTGGGTGACGCAACCGGCCCATGCAATCAGGCGGTGAAGTCGGTGTCCTTGGTTTCCCTGCAAGTCAGCAGAGCGACCAAGCAGCAAACTGCCATCACGGCCATGTAGAGGCCGACGGACTTGACACCCCAGTGGGACGAAAGCCAGGTGGCCACGGTCGGGACGAAAGCCGCGCCGACGATGGCGGCGAGGTTGTAGCCCAGGCCGGAACCGGAGTAGCGGACGTTGGCGCTGAACAGCTCGGGCAGGATTGCGCCGACCGGGCCGAACGCGATGCCCATCAGGGCGAAGCCGACGCACAGGAAGACCATGATCTCCACGAAGTTGCGGTGACCCATCAGCAGGTAGGGGAAGACGAAGGAGAAGACGACCAGCGCGACCGCGGAGAACATCAGAACGCGGCGGCGGCCGAGTTTGTCGGCGTAGACGCAGGAGAGCACGATGAACAGGGCAAAAACGCAGATGCCAGCCATGAGCATCAAGAGATACTCACGATTCGTGAAGCCGAGGCCGCCGCCGCCCTCGCGCTTGGTCTTGGTGCCCCAAGCGAGCGACCAGGTGGCCAACGTATAGAAGAGGGTGTAGGTGACCGCGACGATGAACGTGGCCTGCAGGACCTGACGCCAGCTGGTGCGGAAGACTTCCTTGAGCGGCGACTTGACGGTCTTCTTCTGCTCTTGGGCAAGGCGGAAGATCGGGGTCTCCTCCATGTGGACGCGGACGACGAGGCCGACCACGACGAGGACGATGGAGAGCAGGAACGGCACACGCCAGCCCCAAGCGAGCATCTGCGCCGGAGTGCAGAAGGACTCAAGCACGAAGTACGTGCCGTTGGAGAGGAAAAAGCCGATAGGCGCGCCAAGCTCCGGGAAGGAGCCGTAAAGCGCACGCTTGTTGGCCGGGGCGTTTTCCGTGGCGACCAGAGCCGCACCGGACCATTCGCCGCCGAGACCAATGCCCTGAATGAAGCGGCAGAGGCAGAGCACGACCACCGCGAGCAGTCCCCACTGGCTATACGTCGGTAGGCAGCCGATAAGGAAGGTGGAGAGGCCCATGGTCATCAGGCTGACGACCAGCGTGGTCTTGCGGCCCATCTTATCGCCGTAGTGCCCGAAAATCAGCGAGCCGAGTGGGCGGGCGATGAACGCGATGGCGAAGGTCAGCAGGCTGACCAGAAGCGCCACGGTCGGGTTGGTCTTATCCGAGAAGAAAATTTTCGGGAAATAGTTGGCCGAGGCGGTGCCATAGGCATAGAAATCATAGAATTCAATGGCCGTGCCGACCATCGAGGCGGCGATGACGGTACCGACCGAATCGTGCGCCATCCCCTGAAGTTTTGCCTTGCGTGCGGCGGCACCAACGTTGCCGTTGGCGCTGCCACTGCCGTTTACAGTCGCTGTGTCGACTGATGTCATGATGTTCTCCTCCGGTACATTTGTTTATTCCGTACCGATTACTGCTTCATTCGTTCTCTCGTCACTCTTGCCGCTCTCGCCGCCCGCGGCCTGCGTTGCGTCTTGCTTTTTGCGCTTCGCGGACGGCCGGTCTGAAATCTTTGCGGTATGCGGTGGATCCCAGCCGTGTAGTCGGTTTTGAGTTTTGCATTCTTGAGTTATCGAGTATTTCAGTTATGTTCGTGCACGAACTTGCGGCATTACCACGGTGACCTTTTGGGACGCAATAACAAAATGAGCCCTGCGCTTGAATGCAGGGCTCAGAAAGCAATACGCTTCGATATTTGTTTTGAATATCACTATTCGTTCGACTGAACGATTTGCTTGCTTGCCCTGCCTTCATTGGCGGGGCTCAAGCTGAATGTGAAAAATCAGGCCGCCAACGAAGACGGGCTAATAATTCGTGCAGATTGCGCATTAAAACTCATCAATCCGTTCTTCATGGCGTCCTCCTTTCAACATTTACCAAGTTCTTTCGGGTTCGTGACCCGTTTAGTCAGTTACCATAGGCGCGGCTTGAGATTAGAACCTCCATGAGTCTCACTATTTGGACAGTAAAGCCTATAAAGACGAAACCGCATCGGAATTGATAACCGGCCCATACGAACAGGGCTAAAGGCCTCGATAACGGCAGCAGATCAACAATTCCGCGGTGAATCTTGTAAAAGATGCATTCGCATCCTGCGCGCTTGCCAAAAATACTGGTGGGTTGGCCCGACTCATAAGAATCGGGCCAACCCACCAGCAGCCTTTCAAATCAGCGGTCTTTCCGGCAGCCGCGTATGAAACTCAGCTCGGCGCGACACTGGGAAACGCAATCAAAGCATCCTATGCCGGACTTCAACATGCCGCGATGAACGGTGACAGGCAATCAGCACAGCCAGGGCCAGAGCCGCCGCCGCGATGGAAGCTATTGCCACGTAGGCGACACCCGCGCCGGTTTTGACCAGCTTTGGCTTGGCGGCCTGCGGCGCTGCGCCGTTCGGGCTCTGCACCGGATCCTTTTGCGGTTGGCTGGAATCGTGGGTCGGAGGCTGCGGCGTGTGCGGGTTGTTGTGGTCGGGACCAGGATCAGACGTGCCAGGATCGGAAGAGCCAGGATCGGCAGGCGCATTATAGGTATTGGTCATCACGAATCCTTGTGCGGCGGCAACCTCGTTGGTCACGTCGCCACCCGCGCCGAAGGAATCGGCCTGAGCAACTTTGGCGGTGTTCGTGCTGTCGCCGTCAACGGACGTCGAACGTGAATCCTCTTGGAACTTGCCCACTGGGCCGTCCTCGGAAACCACGCAGGATGTCGTCTTGCCCATGTTCGTACCATTGCCGATACTCAGCGGAATGCCCGAAACCCGCGCAGTGTCATAATGCAGCCCGCTGGTCTTGTTCAGCGTGACGGCCTTGGCACCCGAACCATCAAAGGTGATGGATTCGCCATCGGCATCCCTGCACGTGACCTTGCCCGTAATCCGTTGCGGGGCCTTTGCCGACGCCTTGGGACCGGCAACGCGCTTGGCGACCGAGACCGAACCGGTGTCGACTCGCGTACCGACGCGCCTTGGGGTAATGGATTCCGCAGGCCCGCTTGTCGGATTGAAAATCAAGCCGAATTGCGCCCAGGCACGCTGCTGCCCGGCTGTAGTATCGAGCGAAGCGCCGTACGCATGCGTTCCCGACTCGGTTTTCGGCACATTGCGCGAAACGTAGGTGATATCCACGCCCTTGCCGGAGTCAAGATAACCCGTCGTGGAAGTGGTGAAGTCCAACGTCACACGCAGTGCGGTGACCTTTGACCAATCGGCGACGGAACCGCTTAGCGTCCAGTCGGTTGCGGCAGTGCAGGCATCGTTCGAACCCGGAGACGCTTGGCCAGGCAATCCGTTCCACGTCCCTTGGCAGGGATGCGCCGCAGTGGAAGCCTCGATGATCGCTCCCGTCCCGGCGGGGGCGCCCACGACCTTGGGAGCCTCGGTGAGTTCCGGCCGATACATCGACTCGCGGCTGTCGTTCGTGGCCACATACTTATCGCCGACGGTCGGCAGATCCTCGAAGTACTGGATACGGTCAAGGGTCGTGTTCCCTGCGTTGAAGGCACGCATCACCCAATGGTCCTTACCGCCTATCGCCGTATTGGCGGCGCAAGGCGCTCGATAATACTTCTTGCCGTCCAGCCCATCAAGCAAGGGGGTGCATGCCAGTGCGGAATCGCGCTGATTGACGGCACCGGTTCTTGCGCCGGCCACCGCCTGCACCACATAAACATTCTGGCCGCTCAAAGGCACGGTATGCGCATACACCCGCGCACCGTGGTTATTGGTGAAGGCATCAAACAGGTCACCATAGCCGCCGTATGCCGACCCGTTTTCCGCCTCGGCACCGACCAGTTCCTCGACGGTGTCGGCTTTCACCGGGTTCTTGACGGGAATGCCTATCGGAGAGCCGGCCTTTAATTCCAGCCAGATCCGAATCTGCGCCACTTCGCCCGGATACATGCGATTCTTGCCTTCCGGCCAGGTGAAGACCACCTTGTCGGGATTACTGGAATCCACGGACGGTGCGGTGGTGAGCATGGCCGAACCCGGCGAACTGGAGACAACGCCAGGCGTGAACACGACCGGTGCCTCAGTGCGATCGTCGCCGCCCTCACCGGTGAAACGCAGGTTGGTCGGCAACTCGTCGACTACATCTTCAAGATCGAGATAGCCGACGCCCTTGTTCGAAATGAAGATATCCCATGGCACCATCTTGCCGGAATGAATCGAGCCATAGCCGTTGCCCACGAATTCGCTCAAGCCGAGCTTCACATCGCCAGCGGACCACGAGGGATCAGCCTGCGCCATGGCCTCATGGCGACGGCCGTTGGCATACATCGTGGTGCTTTCGACATACGAGGTAACGATATTGGTGGCGTTACCGGGGAAGGTGACCTTGGCGTTGCTTCCACGCACCTTCTTGCGCAGTTTCACGCGATATTTCACACTGGCGTTCCAAGAGGCTCCCGAAGACGAGAACAGCTTGACTTGGCCGCCCACGGTATTGTCGAAGGACGCACGGATGCCTTGTACGTCGCCGTATTGCGTAGTGTCGATCGGTAAGTCATAGGACGGCGTGGCAACCGATTGTTTGGCCTGCCAATCGCCATCTTTCCACGCCATGGCACCACCCGTGCCAAACGGCCCATACACGCCGATCTTCACACGCGTCGCGCCGAGCGGGAAGGTCACCTCATCCAGACCCCGGAAATCGAGATTGGCCCAGAACCTGCTGGTCTTGTGCTCCGTATTGGCCTCATCCGTGAAGCCCTGCCCGTCAGGCTGGCTGGTGATGGTGACTTTGGTGGGCGAAAGCGTCGCACGGTGCGGATCCGCGTAAGCGTCCACGCTTGCACCGCTGAAGGTCACCGTCTGTTCGGCGGGATTGACTTCGGTGACCGCTTGCGGCGTGATGGTCTCTGTGGCCTTGGTCCTCACGTCGCCCGCGGTGTAGGTGACGGTTCCGAACTCACGGCTGCCGGCCTTCTTATCGCTTGCGAGAACCGGGTCGTAGGTCTGCGCGGTGAACCCGTTCTTCTTCTCCAGCTTCTGCGGCGCATCTTTGTCCGGGGCGAACGGCTCGCCGGTGTCACGCAGCGTGCTGCGCACCTGCGTGCTGGCTACGACCTCGAGCGAGAGGTCATGGGGAATCGTACCACCGGTGACCTCGGGATTCTTGCCTCGGAACGTGACGGAAACGCCGACCACATCCTTCAACTCCTCGACGCTCATTTGAGTCGCTGCAGTCACATTGGTCTTGGTCGTACTGAATCTGTTGCTCATGGGCTGGCTGTCGTCATAGTGCAGCAGCCATACCACCGAGTCATCGAAGGAAACGTGGTTCTCAAGCGGATCGCCTTGTGCAAAGTGTTGATTCCATGATAGATATCGGGCAAGCACTTGGATTTTCGTGAGATTCTGACGGTTGAAGATATTGGGCAAATCGCTGCCCTGATCCAGCTTACCGGTATCGAGACCGACGTAGCGGGCGAAAGGATCGCCTTCGGCGTTCGCCGGTGTCGGATCATCCATATAGCACGTTCCACCTGAAGCCTTGCATTCCGAAGGCAGGGTTACACGCACGTACGAAGCTTGGGCTTGGGAGGTGTTCTTTGCTATATACGAATACGCCCTACTCGGATACGTGCCACCCGTGCCATACGGAGGTATTACAATATCTTTATCGGCAGGCGTGCTAAGGCTGATCGATGGATCGTAGTTGTAAATGGTCATCTTGCCCTCGCCGACCGCATAATGAACGTGGGTCGAAGAAGTTACCGGAACGGTGGCGTAGGCTTTGATACTGTCCGTCAACGGAACCGAAGTGATGTCGCCGCCCGACTGCTCTTCCGACTTGGCATGACCGGTAACGAAATCGCTCAAATCACGTGACCCGGCCTTGCCGCGCTTCTTATTGCGCAACTGCCAGATGGACGGGAAGTCGCGGATGAATGCACACGTCGAGACCACACCCGAGCCGGGCAACGGGGCGAACATATCGGTATGATCGGCTCTCGCATTCGTACGGGCGGTATCGTTGGGAACCACGGTGATGCGGAACCCTGTGTTCTTATACGTGTCCGCTTTGCCCGGCAACGTCTCATCGACATTGGGCGCAGCGACGACATTGGCAAGAGGATTGGCACCTATGTCGGTATAATCCATACCCTTGAATGAGCCATCGGTTTCCTGCCACGAGCCACCGGGTGCCGAAACCTCATGCCAATCGCTATCCGAGTAGAGCTCCACCTTGGTGATCGTGTCATACTTCAGGCACCAGGCATTGGTATATGCCGAGGCGTTTACGGTGCTGATTCCGGGGATAAGCAACAGGTTGAAGTCCTCCGACCAACTGGCGTCGTTCTTAACCGTCACCGTCGCCTGCTTCATCCCGTCGTTCACACTCCACCGGGCATGAGCGGTCGTTGCATCTCCGGATTGCGCAGCGATGCTGTCCATGGAGCCACCGAAGTCTTCATAGTGGCCGAGGCCACTGACCCTGGTGTGCGTGAAGTCGAGTTGTATCCAGCCGTTCTCGTTAACAATCGGGTTGGTCGGAACCTCATCCGGCAAGTGCACAGGATCAGAGGGCGGGGCTGTTTGAGGATAGACCATAATAGCGCCGGATGCGCCACTTTCGTCCGCAGATTTGACTGCGGTGGTGTCATCGGCCTCGCCTTCAGCAACTGCGGTAACATTGCCTTTTTGACCGGCAGCCGTTCCGAAATATCCCGTCGCATTCTGCTTTCCGTCGTCTGCCTTATCCGTCTCTTTCGTAGAATCGCTGCGAAGCTTTTGCCGCGCGGTAAAGCCCAAGTACTGCGACATCACATTCTGGTCATTGAATGTCGTGCCCGAGCCTGCGGTGAACACGAATCTGATGCCGGTAACATCTTCCACACTGGATGAGACCCCGGCAAGAGCAGTAGCGAAGTCGCCATTATTCTTTTCCAAGAAGTAGCTTGTTGACCGGGCCGCGTTGGTGATGATGGTTTTCCATCCGGCGGACGTCAATACCGAAACCGTGACGCCGACGTTGGCGGGAATCTGCGTGGCCCGGATGGAAGTGAGGTTGAAGCCGTTCCAAAAGCCATCCGCCTCTTTGGACGAGGCAGTCGTGATGGCGCCCGTATCGGCATTGGCGCTCTTCAGCGACCATGAATCCTCGACGGTCAGCTTATTCGGCCTGATATAGGCATTGTCACTGCCGAAACTGCTGTGCAGCTGCGCGATCACCGTTTGGCCGGGACGCGCGCTCCCTTTAGGCCTCACATCCTTGCCTACCGAGACATGGGTCTTCGGCTTTGTCAACGTCAGCTTGCCTGCTGAGCCAGCCGTGGCCTCCGTATTATTGGCAGCCGTGACCTTGGCGACGACGTTGGCCGCGAAATCATGCTTGCCCGTGCTATCGAAATTGATGCCGCTGTCATGACCCTTGGTGTGCACATTGTATTCCAGAGTGACGGCCGCCGTAGGCGTGATAAGATTCTGCCCATTGCTGGTCCAGAAGACCGCATCAAACGACTTGATCTTGGCGTTCCCCGTAGGCGAAGCCGGCCTGGCACCATTGGCGAATTGCGCGCTCTGATCTCCACCGGTCAACAGATGGTAGACGATCTTGCCCCTATCAGCGCCCGCAGGGTAGTCCACCGCCCCGCTGAAGCCGCCGAAGGTCACGTCCGCGTTGAAGATATCTGATGCGTTGCCATCCTTGTCTTTTGCGGTGGAAACCTCTAACCGCTTGACGGCGGCACCGGTGTTTTCGGCGGTGATGGTGGCCTTCGTGTTGTTGCCTGCGGGAGAGGGGTTCGGGCTGAACGCCTGATTGACCGCGACCTCCAGCTTCGCCGCGGTAAGCATGAACTTGGTGCTGGCGGACGCGGGGGCCTTTGCCACAGACGATGTCACGTTGCCTTTGGAAACCGTGACGTCCTCTGTGCCGTCCACGGTGATCGAATGCGCGATGTCGTCGAGCCGGACGTTCGAATCGTTACGGTCCGTCGCACGCATCTTGAGTCCGAGGTCCAAGGACGCACTTGCGCCGGCGGCCATGTCACCGGTGAAGATGAACCGCAATCCGGCGACTTCCGTCTTGTTCATGCCGTTCGGCAAGGCAAAATTTGCGTCTGCCGTACCCTGCGTCCAGACCCACTGATCGTCGGATTTCACGTAAGCGTCGACTTCAACGGCCGTAGCGCCCGGCAGCGCGTCAGCAGCCGAGCTCGTAGGCAAAGTGTCCAAATCGAAAATGCGGAAGGGGTTGTCGTCAGCGAGACTTGCTGCACCGGCCGCCGAAGCCGAAGCCTGCGGCTCCTGCATGGTGAACTTGTCGACCCTGAGCGTCGACTCGTTCTTCGCGCCGAGGGCCAGACCCACGTTCCGGCCGGTAGCATATTCGCCGCCAGTAGGCGTGAATGCAGCCGTGGCGGAAGCCTTCAAATCGACGGGTGCCTGCACCCTCACCGAAGCCGTGCGCGTCACCGAATCGGCATCATCAGCCGTGGCCTTGGCCGTGTTCGTGACCGTCTTGCCGTTGACGGGATTGTCCGCGGTGAAATTGCCGGGAACCCTCAACCCGAGTGTCACCGTGCCGGTGCTGCCCGCATCCATGCCGACCTTGCCACCATCAAGACCATACGTCGGAGTAATCGTCACGGAAGTATCAGTATTGACACGCGTAGGCTTCGTGCCGTGCAAATCGTTCCCGCCTTGCTTCCAATCGACGGTGGCGGTGTAAGTGGTGGCCCCCGACCCCAAGGCGACGTCGAAACCTTCGATGCTGAAACCGTTCAGGCCATTGGGCAATTTGTCTTCAAGCTTCACATTGACGCAGGCACTCTGCTGGCATTGCAACGACATCACGTATTGGAACTGGTCGCCGGGCTTCAACGCCTGGGGGTCGGCTCCGGAAATGCCCTGAACCGTTTTAGTCAACGACAGCGCCGCGGAGCCGTCGGCGTATGCCGGAACGATTGCGCCTGCGAACAGCGTCGCGAATGCGGCCGTGCCGCAGGCGAAAGCTTTGAGCGCACGCCTCAGCCGACCCCTGAAAGTGCGACCACTACCACCAGTTCGATTGTTATAGGCTCCGTTACCGCCGGCATTTTCCAGAACACTCGATTCCGTTGCCTCGACTCCGGATACATGGCCATGCGACCGTTTACCGCATGCCTCGTGACGCGTATGCCAGCCGTTCAAGAAACTCACCTGTCTGCTCTCTTTCCGCATTTTCTTGCCCAACCGACCATGAATGCCACGACTTCAAATAAAGCGGCCATCTCTGGAATGCAGGCAATGAAACATATCCACTATCAACGATAGACCAAAATGCATTACGTGGTCTTATTTACGGATGACCGGTAACAAGCAAAAGGTAAACGGTCATATATTGCGGATAAAGATAATTCAATAGTCTATATTATGAATTATGACTATTTATCGCATGGCACTAACTTTGACATCACAGGCAATCACGCAACATAGATATTGGCGATACGAAGACAACACGGCAAAGGTCGGGTACGAATCTAATCGTGCCCGGCCTTAGGAACCGACCTTCAACTATCTATCAGGCGCCGACTTCACCGCCTTGAGAGCCGTCACTACCTTTGCCATCGGCGGCCGCGGATTGCGCCGCAGGAGTCGATGGGTCGTCAGTGGTTGGCAAGTCGCCAGAGGCTGGCGAATCATCGGGATCTTGAGGATCGCCGGAAGTCGCGTCACTCTCATCGCCACCCGTCGAGCGACGACGCATGTAGAGGATTATGGCACCACCGGCGAGCAGGATCACAATCAGCACGACGATACCCGCGATTGCGGCACCGGTCTCGGCCATCGAAGGCTTGTCGCGGAAGACGTCGGTGATAGTCACCGTGTTCTTGCCCGCTGCCTCGACCACCGTCACATCGCCGTTCGCCGGATCAATCGACGTGGAATCCGCACCGGCCGAATCGGTTTGCGCGACCGTGCAATGCGCGCCGAGCAGGATGTCGTTGAGCGTTGTGCTGTAGCCGTTTCCAGCGTTCAGGATAAACGTGCCGTCGCCACCCAAGTCAATCGGGGTCGGCTTGCCATCGCGTTGGTAAGTGCACGTGGCTTTGATCTTGAACGGACCGTTGCCACGCGAGCGAACGGCGTTTTCGTCGCCGGTACGCTTGAGCACAATCGGCACTTGGCTGACATCGTATCTATCAGCTTCGGCGACGGTAATGCCGCTCAGATCGTTGACCAAAGTCGGGACGCCGGGCTTGGCCCCCTCGGGAAGTGTGGGGTCATCGGCACTGTTGGAACCGGAGGTCAAACCGCTGGACCCACTAGGACTGCTCGGCGTGCCGGGAGCGCTGGAACTACCGCTAGCTGCCGCATCGGCAGCACTGGCCTGAGCGATCGTGGCAATGGTCACCTTGCCGTTCTCCGGCAGGAATACGTGCTTGGTAGCGCCCGCATCGGTCAGCTGGGTGACAGTGCACTGCGTGCCCGCTGGGAAGACTCCGAAACTCTTGTTGGACGTTCCAGCGAGATCGAACTTCTCGTCAAGCAACTGCTGACCGCGATAATCGCAGACCGCCTTGAAACCGACGGGAACCTTGCCGTAGCGCGAAGCGCCGGCCCCGGAAACCGCACGGCTGACGGTGAGCGTGCCCGCATCGTAATGGTTGGTCACCGTGGTGGCCACCAGATGCGCGATGTCTCCGGCGCTGCCGTTGCCGACGCGAACGCTCGCGCTGCCGTTGGCATTGTCAGTGACGTTGGTTCCGGTGAATGCCGTCCTATCGGCAGCAGACGTATCGGTTTCGGTAATGGTACAGGTGGAATTGGCCGGAATCGTATCGGAAGGGGCGCTCCAAGTCTGGCCGTCGCTCAAGGTGAAGGAAACACTTTCGTCACGACCGCCGTTGAACTTGACCGCCTGACCGTCGCTGGTCTTGCAGACCGCCTTGAAGTCGAACGGGCCAAGCTTGCCCTTGTCGGCGTGGGTGTCGACCCTCTTGGTGACGCTCAGGCCGGAATAACGGTAGGTATTGGTGATCTTCGCGGATTGGGCCGGGGCCACCACGTTGGTGGGATTGCCGGAACCGTCGAGAGTGTCGGAATCGATGATATTCATCGTATGGGAATCACTGGTGTTGTTGTCACCATTGACGCTCACGGCACGCTCGGTCTCACCGAACTTGCCAAGCTGACCGTCCTCGGAAATCGTGCAGACGGTATAGCCAGCACCAGATCCATCGACGCTCAGCGGGATATTCGCAAGTCTTCCGGAAGCATACGTACCGTCAATCTGCTTGTTGAGCGTAACCAAACCGTGGCTTTGACCACCGAAAAGCATCGCTTCGCCATCCGCGTCCTTGCAGGTAACGGATGCGCGAACCTCCTGTGGGGTATACGCGGTCGCTGCGGCACCGCCCACGGCCTTGTCGACCTTGAGCGAACCGGTTTCGATGCGCGTGCCAAAACGTTCCGGCGCGAAGGGATGCATCGAGTCGTCGGCCGAGGTGTAAAGGATGCCGAACTGGCCCCAAGCCTCCTGCACGCCGGCCGTCTGGTCGAGTGAGACCGGAACCGTTGGATCGGAATCGTCCGCGAGCGTTCCGGGAGACGAAGCTGGGACGTTCTTGGACGTGTAGGTAACGTCCGCACCCTTGCCGGGAAGAAGCCCGCCACCAGACACTCGTGTGAAATCAAGCGTTACACGAAGGCCGGTGACTTTGGACCAATCCGTTACGGCGCTGCTATCGACCCAAGTCGAGGTCGAACAGGATGTGCTCGCAGGCGAGATGGAATGGCCGGGCAATGTGCTCCACGTGCCCACGCAAGGCGAGGTGTCGGTGGAAGCCTCAATGGTTGTACTCGTGCCAGCCGGCTCACCTACAACTTTCGGAACCCCAGTGAGCTCAGGCCGGTAAGTGGAACCGCGGTAAGAGTTGCTGGCCGCCACGCGCTTGTCGTGCTTGGCAGGCAGTTGCTCAAAGAATTGGACCCTCGTTTCCGTCGTGGTGCCGGCGTTGATCATGTGTAGCACCCAGTCGTCTTTGCCGCCGACAGCGGTATTGGCACGACAGGGCGTGCGGTAATAGTTCTGGCCATCAAGCGCGGTAAGGGTCGGGTTGCAGGTCTGGGCTGGGTCAAGCGTATTGATTGCGCCCGACTTGCTGCCCTTCACGCCACCGATGACATAGACGTTTTCGCCGCTGGATGGGGTAACGAAAGCCGTTACCTTACCGCCGATAGTGCGGCCACTATCTCTCTCCCTGACCGGATCGACCGAGTTGGGATAACCGCTGACAAACCACAAATCTCTCAAAAGATTCTTGGTGGTGACCGTGACAGGCAGCCTAACATTCGCGCCCGCTGTCGCACCCGGCTGTACTTCCAGCCAAATGGTCATTTTCACCACTTCGCCCGGCAGCATGCGGCTCTTGCCTTCCGGCCAACTGAACACAAGCTTCCTTGGGTTGCTGGAATCCAGCGTCGGAGCGGTATTGAGCATGCCGGAATTGGGCACAGCACCCACGGCACCCGGCGTAAAAGCAATCGGGTGGGCTGGATCACCAGCCCCGCCTTGGCCGGTATAGCGCAATTCGGCGGGCAAATCGGCAGTCACCTTGTCGACATCGAGGTAACCGGTACCGATATTGGAGAAGTAGACATCCCATGGCACCATCTGCCCGACTGTGACCCCGGGAGTGCCATTGTTAGCCACCTCACTGACACCGAGACCGAACGTACCAAAGCCCCAGACCATAGGAGTACTGGTATCGGCCGAAGTGGATTGATCGGGATTGACGCCGTCGTTGAGCTTGCTTTCCACCTCGGAAGAAGCGGCATTGGGCTCACTGCCCGGGTATGCGACGGACTGCATATCATCGTCGCGCACATGCTCACGCTGGATCACCGTATAGCTGGCCTGGGCGCTCCAAGCGACGCTGCCGGAATTGGTGAAGGGCTGGGGGTTGCCGGAGAGGTCGGGGTTGGTGAAGATGAAGCGCAACCCTTGGATCTGGCTATATTGCGCGGACGTCACTGGCAGGTCGTAGGCCGAACTTCCGCCAGGGAGCTGGGCCTGCTCTTCGCCATACTTCCAACCCATCGCGCCGCCGGAGCCGAACGGGCCATAAGCGCCAATCTTGACTTTGGTGGCACCCGCCGGGAACGTAAGCTGCGAAAGACTGCTGAAATCGAAGTTCTTCCAGAAATTGCCAGTCTTTGTAGAGCTGCCACTCTTGCCTTGACCATCGGGCCAACTGGTGATTGTCACCTTGGTGGGCGAAAGGGTGGAGGCGCTGCTTCCCTTACTACTTGATGCCACCAGCGCGACCGTTTGCGGGTTCTGTGGATGGACATTGACCAAGTTGTTTGGGTTGATGCTCTCGTTGATGCTCGTCTGGAGGCTACCAGTACGGTAGCTGGTGGTGCCGCTGACGAACTTGGTGGGTTTGTCGTCGGCGCGCGAGTCGGTGATGGGCGCGTAAATCTGCGCGGTGGCGCGGGTGGTCTCGCTGGCGTTGTTGTCCTCGGCCTTGGGCACGAAGGCCTTGCCGGTGGAGCGCAACGTATCACGCACGGTGGTGGTCAGCTTGAGACGGACATAGTTGCCCTCGACCAGCGTCGGGCCAGCGGTGGCGGGGTCGGAGGAACCTTGGAAGGTGACCGAGACGCCCACCACGTCAGCCAGGTCGGCCTTGGTCATCGCGTTGGCCTGGGCGGCCGTGGTGATCGTGGGATCTACAAAGAAGGTGCCGGTGCCCGCAGCGGTGTTCGTGGGCCTGTAACGGAGGATATAGACACGCGAATCAGCCAGCGAGACCTGGCTTGGGTCATCGGAGCTGATCTCGATTTTGGTGAGCGTCTGACGGTTGAAGATGTTGGGCATTGTCGAGGTCGAATCGAGTTTGCCTGTGTTCATATCGGGAATCTGCGCGGCCGTGAACGGGTTCTGCGTGGCGGCCAGCGAGGTGTTGGCGGTATAGCAGTCGGTCTGGTTGTTCTTGTCGCACTCCGACGGCGTGGTGATGCGCAGGTAAGAAGCACGATTGGGCGAATCGTTGGTGGCGGAGATGTCATAGGTCTGCGTCGGGTAGGAGCTCGACGGGGCCGAAATGCCGTGCGGCGGAACCAGGAGGTCGTACACGTTGCCGGCGCCGACCTTGAGGGCGGCCTTATAGTCGGTAATGCTGATTTTGTTGCCGTTGAGCGCTACGTATTTCACCGTGTTCGGGTATTGGACGGGGTCGGCTGCGGTGCGCCTCGTGGACTCCAACCGGACGTTCTGCGGCTGTTCGTGGTTCGTGTCGCCGTTGTGCAGCACGCTGCCGGTAACGAAGGCGTTGGTGTCACGGTTCCTGTCACGTATCTGCCAGTTTGCAGGGAAATCGCGCGTCTGGGCCGCGGCGACGATGTCGGAGTTGGGCTGGGGCACGTAAGGCTTGCCCGCGGCGATGTCGGCGGTGCGGGTGGCGTCGTCGGGCTCGAGGTGCACCTCAAGGCCGGCGATGTCGTCACTGTCTATGGCAGGCACCATATAGCCCTTGAAGGAATGGTCATCATTTTGCCAACTACCGTCGGGCGCGGCGACCACCTGCCACAAGCTGGTGGAGGCGTGGTAGACGCGCACTTGGGTGATCTTGTCGTACTTGAGATACCAACCGTTGGTGTAGGGGGTGTCGGAGACGGCAATCGGGTTGATCGACACCAGGTTGAAGACGTCGTTCCACTGGTCGTTGTGGGCGCCCGCATCGGCGTAATCCGTCACGTCGCCGGACTGCTTGAGCGTCACCGAGGTCATGTCGCTGTCGATGCCCCACTTGAGGTGCGAGGTGATGATTTTGTTGGAAAGGGATGGCACGGAATTGGTCGCGTTGTCGGAGGCAGCAGGGTCGGTGTAGTTGACGCTGATCCAGTCATTGACCTGATAGAAATCTTCCCCCGGCGGAATCACGGGCGTGTGGAAGGCGAAGACACCGACCGTATTCTGGTTGTCCGAATCCACATCAAGTGCGTTGCTGTCGACGGTATGATGGTCATCTGTTGTCCCCGAGGCGGCAAGGCTGGTGGTGTTGCCGTACTTGTATTTCGTGGGCTTCTGCGGGTCAGGAGTGTCGAGCTCGTCAGTGGGGCCGGAGCCGTCGCGTTTGCTGGCGCGGGCGGTGAAACTGACATACTGCGAGATCGCGGTGCTGCCGGAGAAGGCGTTGTTGCCGGCATCTGCCTCGAGTTTAAAGCGGATGCCCGTGACCTGGTCGGGCGTAGCGCCGGGGTGGACATGGCCGAGCTTACCAACCAGGTCGTCGTGGTTGAGGCTATAGAGGTAGCTTGCGTCCTGCGGGGCCTTGGTGTCGAGGTCGATCCAGCCGACGCCGGGGATGTTGATACTCACCGTAAGCCTGGTGTGGGCGGGAATCGGGGTGGACTCGATGGCGTTGAGGTTGAAGGAGTTCCAAAAATCGTTTGCGTTGGCGCCGGGGGTCCCCGCGCTGATCGTGCCGAGGTCGCTGATGGTCTTGTCTGACCAGGAATCCTCGACGGTGATGACGTTGGGCTGGAGGTAATCGGTGCTCGCGCCCGTGGTCTCCTGGTAGGCGACCACCGCGTTATGGCCGATCGGCACGGCGTCGCTGGGGTTCACCGTCTTGTTGACCGTCACCTTGATTTGCGGCTTGACCAACGTCATGGTCGCGTCCGGAGCCGTGGCGTTCGCCGTCGCCGCATTGTGCGCGGTGACCTTGGCTTTGGCAGCATCTGTGAAATCTTTCGTGGTCTGGCCGGACGTAAATGCATAAGTACTCGGAGATTTCACGCTGAATTTTATAGAAGTGTTCGCGCCTGCAAGGATTGGATTGGTCGTGCTGCCGCTCGGAGTCGAATCGAATTTGATATCGAAGGAAGCGATGTTGCCGGTAGGAGGCGCTGGAATCGCGCCTTTGGCAAAGGTGACCGTCTGATCAGCTTGAGTGTTATCGAGCATATGGTAGACGACCTTGCCGCTGCCCGCGCCCGAAGGATATGTAATACCTTCTTTGAAACCGTCGAATTTGATGTCGGAATCAAAGAAGCCGCTGCCAACCGTGACCTCCATCTTTTCCACTGCCGAGTTGCCATTGGTGACAACTACCGTTCCGGTCGATTTGTTGCCGGCAGGATGGCGGGCCGGGTCAAAGGACTCGCTCGCCGTAATGCCCATCTGGGCAGGTGTAAGTGTTACTGTCACCGGATCTGACGCCGTCGCCGTGCCGGTTTGGGACCCCTGTGCGGCGTTGGCCTGAACGACGGGACTAACGGTAGAAGCCGTGTTCAATTCAACCAGCGAACTATTGTCATTGCGATCCGTCGAACGTTGCTTGAGATTAAGGATAATCGGATTGGAAGTCCCTGCGTTCGGAGCCATTGTGCCGGTGTAGGTAAAGCGAAGTCCGGCTACGCCGCCCGGGTTTACACCAGTTGGCAGAGCGAAGGCAGGTCCGGCGACGCCGTTGGTCCAGTTCCATTTACCGGTGCTGCCGTTTTTGACATAAGCATCAACCTGAACTCCAGTAGCACCTGTTGGCATCACAGTGGAACCAAAACTATCAAAATCAAAGAAACGGAACGGGTTGTTCGCATCAAGCGTTGCGGCATCCGAACCAGCCTGCGCATCCTGTGGCATCTGCACAATGACCTTGTCCGCAGTGATGTTCGAGGTATTGGTAACGTTGAGTTTCAGGGTCTCGGCATTGCCGGGCACATACTGGGCATTACCCGGGTCGAAACTACCCGTGGCTTTGGCCCCAAGCTTGGCGTCGACGCTTACCTTCACCGTGGCGTTAGAGGTGACAGGCTTGGAATTGTCGGCTGAAAGCGTGGCTGAGTTGACGATATCGGTTTTGTTGTGTGGGTTGCTCGGGGAGAAGTTTGCGGGAACCTGCAAGGTGAGGTTCACCGTACCGTTCATGCCGACCACCAAGCCGGTCTTGTTGATTCCGCCCGACACGAACTGCTGGCCTGGGATAAGGGTGAACGAAGTGGCGGGACCGATGGTCGTAGGCCGCGAAGGCTGGTTTACCCCGCTCTCTTTCCACTGAATGTCGGCCTGCAGGTTCGCGCTGACATTGAAATCAGCAATCGCAAAGCCTTGCAAGGCGGCCGGGAGTTGATCGGCCAGAGAGGCATTCTCGCAGTTGGTCTCTGAGCAGCCTAGGTTAAATTGGTACGTGAATTCGTCGCCGGGCTTGAGGGCCGCCGAGTTCGCGCTGTCAACACCATAAACGGACTGAGAAAAATTCAGGAACTGATACTCGGGGTCACCCTGAGTCCCGACCTTATTTTCTTTGCCTGATTTGGGGGCACTGCTGGCCGAACTTGGGCTGCTGGAATCAACATTGTTCGCCGAAGCGACCACCCCACCGCTGAGCAGAGTTGCCACGGCAGCTATCATGGCCACGAGCCACTTCAGCAACTTCGCGGTCCCGCCATTTGCGTTATGCGTTTTGCCTGCCGCACGTTTCATCGTTTCACGGTTATCAAACAGACCCATGACTTTCTCCTCTGCACAAACCTGGCGGCATCCGCGTTATCTCAAGAAAGGACCTCTCAACCTTTCTCAATAATGTCGTTCAGGTATAAACCTTCTGCCCATTGCCCTTAAATGACACTACATAAAACAGTTACAGCTATTCTATCAACGCATGACAGTATTAAAATATAACATATTGAAATAACGTGTCTAAAATGTTGAAAATATTAGGATTCTGCGTGATATTTATAAGAGTTTCCCGACTTTTAATTGACTAGAAAATCTTAATACGCTTTGCGTAAAACCTTATATTAAATTGTTTATTTATCTATTTTTTAAACGAAGTATATATAAATATCTAATTGTTGAAATATAATATGTTGTCATCTCACATGTTGGGCGACAAACCAGGCATCTTATTTCAGCCTTTGCCAAGCAAGAAACGACGGACCTTGCCCGTGCTTGTGCGCGGCAGGGAGTCGACGCGATAGAAACGCTTCGGGACTTTATAATGCGCCAGATTAGCTCGACCGAACTCACGCCACTGAGCGGATAAGGGGGCCGAAACCTCTATTTCGGAACCTTCCGGCTTACCTTGCCCATTGGCGTCAACCGACTTTCCGGTGTCTGCACCGGTGCCTGCGCCAGCGTCTGTACCAGCGCTAGCACCTTGTGATATTTGAGTATTATCGGCCTTGCACACCACGTAGGCCACCGGCACTTCACCCCATTTTTCGTCGGGCTCGGCGGTGACGGCAATCTGGTCGATACCTGGGCAATCGGCGTAGACACGCTCGACCTCCTCGGGGAAGACGTGCTCGCCGCCGGAAATCATCATGTTATCAAGCCTGCCATCGACGTAAAGGTAACCATCGTCGTCGAGATGGCCTACGTCGCCGGTCCTATACCAGCCGTCTGCGGTTTTTTTGGCCTCGAAAACGCCGGGACGATTGAGGTAGCCGGGCGTGAGCGCGCCGGTTTTGATGAGGATTTCGCCGGTTTTGTCGGCAAGTTTCAATGACGTTGTGAAGTACGGCTTGCCGCTTGCCAGCAACTTGCGAGCGCCGTCACCCGTGCCGGTGCCGACGATCTGCGAGCAGGTCTCGGTCATACCGTAGGAGCGCACGACAATCATGCCAAGCGCATAGCAACGTTTCAGCAGTTTGAGGTCGGACTTTTCGCCGCCCAGAATGAAGCCTTTGAATGCCGGCGAATAACCGAAATTGGCGGGCAGCGGTGCGCGGACGTCGTTGTCACCAGAAATGTCGGAAGCGGAACCGGTGGTTGAACTGGCCGAACCGGAAACGGAACTCGACAAACCGGATTCGGAACCATCTGCCGAAACTGCTGCCACTGCGACACGCTTCTCGTGCTCAGACACTAGCGCCTTGAGCATCGTGGGGACCATAGAAACCCACGACACGGGCTCGTTGGTCAGGATCCGCTCCATTTTGGGGGCGTCGAAATGATCCATCAAACGTACAGCGACACCGAAAATGAGGCCGCGCAGAATGATGGAATAGCCGCTGATATGGAAAATCGGGACGGCGCAAAGCCACTCGTCGGCGGGACTTGTGCCAAGACTTAGGGCCACGCTGGTCGCGGAGGTGAAATGATTGCGCACAGTCTGCTGGATGCCTTTCGGCGCGCCCGTGGAACCAGAGGTGAACATGACGCTCACCACCTGGTCGTCGGCGAATTCACGAGGAATCGGCGGGGCCGAAACTATGGGATCAAGGCCGCTGTCGTTGCCGCAAGTCTCGGCTGCGGATTTTTCTGATTCCAACGCGGAAGATTGATAGACCGAAACGGGTGTGCCAGAAGTCATCTGCGAACCGGCCAAAGCCGTGCCGGTACCATCGAGTTTGAAATCATCAGCTTTGGAGAATACCTCGTCGAAACCGATAATGCGGACGTTGCCATCCGTTAGAACATCAGCATGGTCAATGCTCGAATCAACATTCGCGCTTTTCTTGGCCGAAGCGTTAGTCGACGAGCCCCGTAACAAATCGGCAGGCAGACTGTCATCTTTCAGGCAGCATGCCACACCGGCGTCTTGCATCTGCCCTTCGAGCTCGTCGTCGGTCAGGCGCTTGTTGAGCCACACGACCGTCTTGCCGTAAAGCAGCAGGGTGACAGCCAGCAGATAACCGCGGACGTTGTTATTGGAGACCATCGCGACGTTTTGCGTTTTGAACGCGCCGCATCTGTCGAGCACGCTGCCCAGCCGCTGAGCCTCGTCGAACACGTCACCGAACGTATAGCGCGTCTCGCCGTCGTAAACCGCTGTGCGTTCCGGCGTCAACAGCGCACGCTTCAGCACCCAATTATCCATAACAGATTTCCCCAATCCGCATTATTGAGACCTCTTGGCGCACCAAGTCCCCCAAAAACGGAACTTTCACCCATCATTCTTCGTTTTTTGGGCCTCTTGGCGCACCAAGTGGCCCGAAAAATGAAGAATTAAACATCATTCATGCGATTTTGGCCTTCTTGGCGCGCCAAGAGGGATGAATACAGCCGATTTAGGATCACGGGAACTTCGGGAACTGGTCGAAGTCGGGCTTGCGCTTCTGGTTGAACGCGTCACGGCCTTCCTTCGCCTCGTCGGTGGTGTAGAAGAGCATCGTCGCGTCGCCGCCAAGCTGCTGCAGGCCGGCGAGCCCGTCGGTCGCCGCGTTCATGGAAGCCTTGATGAAGCGCAAGGCCATGGGTGACTTGGTCAGAAGCTCGTCGCACCACTTGAGCGTTTCCTCTTCGATGTCCGCCAGCGGCACGACCTTGTTGATCCAGCCCATTTGCAGAGCCTCTTCAGCGGTGTAGAAATGACCGAGGAACCAGACTTCCTTCGCGCGCTTCTGGCCGATGACGTCGGCGAGCAAGCCGGAGCCGTAGCCCGCGTCGAAACTGCCTACCTTGGGACCGGTCTGGCCGAACTTCGCGTTGTCGGCCGCGATCGTCAGGTCGCAGACCAGCTGCAACACGTTGCCGCCGCCCACGGACCAACCCTTGACCATCGCGATGACGGGCTTGGGGATGATGCGAATGAGATGTTGCAAATCGAGTACGTTTAGTCGAGCAACGTGGTCGCTGCCGACGTAGCCGCCGTTGCCGCGCACACCCTGGTCGCCACCGGACGAGAAGGCGAGGTCGCCCGCGCCGGTGAAGATGATGACGCCGATTGCGGCATCGTCACGGCAAATCGTGAAGGCGTCGATCAGCTCCTCGATGGTTTTCGGTGTGAAAGCGTTTCGCTTCTCCGGCCGATTGATGGTAATTTTAGCTATGTGGTCGAGACGTTCGAACAGTATTTCGTCATACTTTTTGACAGTCTCGAAATCGTGACTTGTCGCCATGTTGGCTCCTTAGCGTCATGTCCCCTATTACGAATGCGAGGTTCGATTATGTCACTTGCGAATTATCTGGGCATCAAACAACAGGAAATCTCGCGGTCAAAAGTCATCTTAACATTGCCGGTTACCGAAAACGTTCTACAGCCATATGGCATCCTGCACGGCGGAGTGAATGCCGTTTTGGCAGAGGAAGCGGCAAGTTTGGGCGCAATGGCACGGCTTGATGTCTCTCATATTGCCGTCGGCGTGGATATTAGCACGCATCATTTTCGTCCGGTAACATCCGGCACGCTGACTGCCACCGCGACCCCCGAAAATGTCGGTAAAACGTTGCAAACATGGCGTGTAGAGATACGCATGGGCAGCAAGCTCACCAGTATTTCGACAGTGACGTTAGCTGTTCGCGAACGCCGATAATCCCCAGCGAGTGCACCGAGAGTTTTACAGCCTTATATCTTATTGTCAGCGAAGATGGAATCGGGCATTTTCGCTGGTTTCTTTAGCAAATAACATGACAGCAGATGACGATAATTTCTATTCCCTTGACACTCTACGAGTAAATGATAAGTCCTGAAAAATCTTTTAGACCGAACGCCTCAGGTCATCCAAAGCAATACAAAACTTCACCATGTACGGCGGGAATAACCGTGGATTTCGTGCGCCTCATCGCGCGCGCGGGAAGTAACGGGAAACCTTTAAAAAGAGACTTTAAAAAAGGAACGGCAAAGCCATGATTTGAAAGGACCGTGAGCAGCCTTATATCTTCGGTACTCACCAAGAAGAAAATTCCCGGGACCGATCAAATGAACATCGATTCCCGGGAATTTGTATGCCTCAATCGCGGACCGCAATATCATCGGCCAGCGATTATCGCCTCATACATTCACGCATTCATGCAATCATGCGCGGCGACGACGAGCCAGCGAGATGCCAGCGGCCAGCGTCAACGAAGCAGCAGCAGCGAGCGCAACGTAGGCAACCGAAGCGCCAGTATTCGCGAGCTTCGGATCCGTGCCAGTCTTCTTGTTGTCACCAGACGGAGCAGGCGTACCGGGCGTACCGTTCCCCGACGGCGGGGTGGGCGGCGTAGCAATGTTCACTGTCGTCCAGCCAGCGAGCGCACCGTTCTCGTTGAGCAGCGCGATCTTGTGCACGCCGGTCTTGTCGCTCGGCAGCAGCGGCTCGACGTAGTAGCCCTTGTCGTCGCTCTTCACCGTAAGGTACGGAGCTCCGGACGGATCGGTCAGCTGGGTCGGGTCGGAATAGATGTAACCAGCCCAGAAGCAGGAAGGCTTGGAATCGGTGGTATCGTCGGCACCGGCCTTGCACGCCTCGGAAAGGTTGTGGATGTAGATACGCGACGGCGAACCGGCCACGGGGTTGCTGGGCGCGGTGACGTCGCCATGGTTGGAGTTGTTGAGGTCGCCGGACGCAGGCGCGGTCGGCTCGGCCTTGGTGGTGAAGGCGGGAATCTGGACGAAATTGCCGGACGGAACACCTTCCGTACCCGACACGCCATTGCCCTGATCGTAGAAGTCCATGTACTCGACACCGACGAGCAGCTGCATAATGTGGGGGTTGACGGCCTGATCCTTTTTGCCCTGAGCCACGAGCTCCTTGGCATGCTCACCGAGCATGATGTAAGGATCGGCATAGGTGAGGTCCTTGCCGTTGGCGTTCACATTCTGATTCTCATAATGGGTGTTCGGCTCAAGGCCGATCAACGACATATCGAAATGACCGGTGCTCTTGGAGGCGTCGTAAGGATAGCCGAACTTGTAATCGACATTGGAGAAACCGTAACGGGTGAACTGCTGCCCCTGCCCAACAAAATTAGCGAAGTCGCCCACATAGTGCGAGCCATAGTCCTGCGCGTACGTCTGAGCGGTCATATTATCGTCAATGTGCGCATCATTGTGATCGATATCCAGATTGGTCGGATTGTATCCGCTGAAAGCGTAGCAGTTCTCGGTGGTCTGATGCGTTGTCGGATCCTCGTACGGTTGGCACCCGCCCCTGGCCGAACGCGCGGTTAAGCTGGTGATGTTGGTGAAGGAAATGATCGGAGCGATACGATCGGTCTCGCCGTCAATCGGATGATTCGCGGGATGACCATTAGGCCACGTAATACGATAATCGAAGCTGAGGTTCGCGGTGTGGGCACCGACATCGGTGACCTTCACATCGGTAATCTTGATGCCGCTGAGACCCACGCCATCACTGCTGCTGGATGGGGTCTCGCGCGGCTGCACGGCCGGCTGGGACTGTGCGGACGGCTTCTGTTCGGACTGTGCCTGAGCCTTGGGCTGAGCCTGGGTTTGCGGCTTGGCCTGCGCCGTGGCATCGCTCTTATTGGACGAATCGGCAGTCGTCGCGTTCGCATCGACTTTGGCATCGTTGCTTTGCGCCGCGTCTTTGCTGGCAGACTGCGTCTGCTGCGTGGCAGCAGGTGCATCCTTGGTCGCCGGTGTCTCAGCCGCATTCGCCGAACCGACGCCGATACCGGCCATCATCATGCACGCTGCCGCGAACGATGCGACAATGGCATATCTCTTCTTTGCCATATTGTTCCCTTCTCTTCATCCAGCCTCACTGGATTGGGATATATTACGTGATAAAGATTACACCTGTCTGTCGATATATCCATATAAATATTCGATAAATGACTAAATGGTAATGTGTCAGATTCGAGTAGCCATTTTCAGCCCAGCATCGTTGAAATGATACTTTTGGGCAGTTGCTCCGGATGGCTGGCTGCATAGCGGTCGAGGAGCGCGTCGTAAATCGGCTCGGTATTGGTCAGATCCGAGACCAGCAGGGCGATGAAACTGCAGGCGGCGACCGGGAGCATGTGCATCAGGGTGCCGCTCATTTCGACGGTCAGCAGGATGGAAGTCATCGGGGCTTTGACAGACGCGGTCAGCGCTCCGGCCATCGCGCAGACGGCAAACAGCGGAATGATTTTCGTTGAAATGAGTGGGTTCCCATTGATGGTCACGGTGTGCAGCGTGACCCCGAAAATGGAACCGGTGAGCGTGCCGACCGCAAGAATCGGCATGAAAATACCGCCGGGTACGCCGCTGCCGAAGCTCGTGGAGGTGAATAGCATTTTGACGGCCAACAGTACCAGCAGCAGCGCGATGCCGTCGGTCGCACGTTCTGCGAAACCGATCAGGCTTTCACCGCCGCCCAGAACCTGCGGCAGGAAGACGCCGACCGGTAATGCAATGGCCAGGGAGATCATTGGGCGAACCTGCCACGGCAGTTTGTTATAAAGCATTTGGAAACCGAGCAATAGCTTGTTCATCGCTACGCCAATTAATCCGGCGACAAGGCCGAGCGGAATCATCCACCAATATTGTGGCAGGCTCAGCTGCGAAAGGCGCGCGAAATCAAGCACCGGCTTCAAGCCAAACCAGTATTTCGAGACGAAATCGGCACTTATCGAAGCCGCAGCCGCCGAAAGCAGGATAGCCGGTGAGAAATTGTGATGCACCTCCTCCAGCGCGAACATCATGCCGGAGAGCGGAGCGTTGAACGCGGAGGAAAGCCCAGCGGCGGCACCCGCAGTGATGAGGATGTTGGTTTCGGCTGTTTTATTGCCGCCCGCGCCTTCGTGACCGTTTGCTTTGTTGAAGTCTTTTGTGAGGCCAGCACTATTCGCACTAACCGTTTGGTCGGAACCGCTTACGTTATCGAAATCGACTATATTTATTGATTTTTCGCTACTCTCACTCTCGCCATGGTAACGGATTTTTCGCATTCCTTGCGCCACGCCCTGGCTGGCTGCGGCGCCGATCTGAATCGACGGGCCTTCGCGGCCGAGCGAAAGACCGAACATTCCGCAGAGCAGGCCTCCGGCGAATCGGACGAGCAGGACCATTCCCGCTCGCATTTTGAGGCCAATCCTCACCACACCTTCAACTTGCGGAATGCCACTGCCGGATGCCATCGGCTCAAGCCTGACCAACCACGCCACGAAGAGGCCAATCGCCACTGCAGCGAGCGCCCAAGGTGCGAGAAGCCAAGGATTGTTGCGGATTTGCGGGTACATCCAGCGCGCGAACTGCGTGCCCCATTCGATGCCCTGACGATAGCAGGTGACAAGTACCCCCGCAATCAGGCCGCAGACCACCGCGCGAGCCGCCACCACCCACTGGCTGCGCCGCGAGATGCCCACTGTTGCCATTGTTGCCGATTCCTTCCCTGTGCCAGTTCCTTACAGAACTGCTGGCCTTTCGTGCACTTTTCTGACGCTGCCGTCGGAAAAGTGCCAGCTAGCATCCCTAAAGTGCATTAATCTGACGCTACCGTAAGAAAAGTGCAAGCTGGCATCCTTAAAGTACACCATTTCAACGGTACCGTCGAAAAAGTACACTTTGCAATTTCCAGTACCATTCTCACGCCAGCCGTCGGAAAAGTGCATTTTACAGTTCCTTAAAATGCATTATTTTGACGCCAATGCAGGAAAAGTGCACTCTAGCAATCCTAAAGTGCACTTTTTATACAGTATCGGCAATATGCTCAGTCGACGAGCGAGCGGACCTCGATGATGTGGTCGCGCTGCGGGCCGGTGCCGATGGCGGAGATACGGCAGTTGGAGATCTCCTCGAGGCGCTTGACGTAAGCTTGGGTGTTGGCAGGCAAATCCTCGAACTTGTGAACCTTCGAGATGTCTTCGGTCCAGCCGGGCATGGTTTCGTAAACGGGCTTGGCCTTGGCGAACGCAGCCTGGTCAATGGGCATATCCTCGTAGCGGGTGTGAGTGCCGTCGCCGTTGTCCACGTCGTAAGCGACGCAAATCGGAATCTCGTTGAGGCCGGTCAAGACGTCGAGCTTGGTGAGCACGATGTCGGTCAGGCCGTTGACCTGCGTGGCGTAACGGGTGACGACGGCATCGAACCAGCCACAACGACGCGGACGGCCGGTGGTAACTCCGAATTCATGGCCCTGCTGACGCAACCATTCGCCGGAATCGTCGTTGAGCTCGGTCGGGAACGGCCCCTCGCCCACGCGAGTGACATAGGCCTTGGCCACGCCGATGACGCGGTCGATTCTCGTGGGGCCGACGCCGGTGCCGGTGCAGGCGCCGCCGGCGGTCGGATTGGAAGATGTCACAAAGGGATAAGTGCCATGGTCGACGTCGAGCATCGTGGCCTGGCCGCCCTCGAAGAGCACGGTCTTGCCCTCGTCGAGGGCGTTATTCAAAAGTAATGAAGTATTGGCAACGTAGGGCTTCAGACGTTCGCCGAGCTTCAGCAGCTCGTCGGTGGTCTCGTCGACGTCGATCGGACGGCGGTTGTAAAGCTTGACGAGCATCTGGTTCTTCTGATGCAGGCTCGCTTCGACCTTGTCACGCAGGCGCTCCGCGTCGAAGAGGTCGTGCACGCGGATGCCGACGCGGTTGATCTTGTCGGCATATGCCGGGCCGATACCGCGGCCGGTGGTGCCGATCTTGTGCTTGCCGAGGAAGCGCTCGGTCACCTTGTCAATAACGCGGTGATAAGAAGCGATAATCTGTGCGGATTCGCTGACTTTGAGATGCGAGCAATCGACGCCACGCTTCTGCAGCCCGTCGATTTCCTCGAACAGCACTTCGGGGTCCACCACCACGCCATTGCCGATGACCGGCGTGACCTGAGAGTTCACCACACCGCTGGGGAGCAGGTGCAGCGCATACGTTTCATCGCCGACCACCACGGTATGGCCCGCATTGTTGCCGCCGTTGAAGCGCGCGACATAATCGACCTTCGTGCCAATGAGGTCGGTGGCCTTACCTTTGCCTTCGTCTCCCCATTGGGTACCAATCAGAACAATTCCAGGCATGCTAACCTCCCGAGATACGCGTTATTCCGCCGTTATTAGCCTACCGTCACGCCTATACCGGTCATTTTGCACTATTTATGCCTCTTGGCGCACCAAGTACCCCTATTTATGAAGAATTGTGGTGTATTCTTCGTTTTTTGGGGTATGTTGGCGCGCCAAGTACCCCCAAAAACGAAGAATCGTG
The DNA here is from genome assembly GCF_029395535.1 of Bifidobacterium sp. ESL0732. Classification (NCBI taxonomy): domain Bacteria; kingdom Bacillati; phylum Actinomycetota; class Actinomycetes; order Bifidobacteriales; family Bifidobacteriaceae; genus Bifidobacterium; species Bifidobacterium sp. ESL0732. The sequence goes on from NZ_CP113920.1 coordinate 2,293,459, forward strand.
CCTGATTCATCAAAAAATCGGCAACTTGGCGCGCCAACATCGACAAATAAGCTGGATTAAAATCCGTCGAAGATGATTATCGGGGATTCCCAACCAAATATGCGTTTGTTGTTTATGGCGTACCCAGCCCAAGTGTTAAAACGGCAGATTTCGTTCTCTTCGTCAGACTTTCTCCCATAGGCTTGGTATGGCGAAGAGAACGTTTATTCACTTTATTTGATTAACCGGTTACTTCATTTCGGCAAGTGTCGGGAAAGCGGCGTGATTGCCGACGCGGCTGACCTTCACCGCCGCAGCGTGGTTGGCAAAATTCACAGCGGCAAGGAAATCATTATGTTGCGAATAATGAACCGCCAGAGCACCCGCAAACACATCGCCTGCACATACGCTGTCGACCGCGTTGACCTTCACCGCATCGATTTCGTAAATTTGGCCATCATGATAAACAACGCTGCCATTGCCTCCCATCTTGACGATGGCAGTTTTCGGACCGAGCTCGACAATCGCCTTCGCGGCTTTGACGGCATCGACCCGGTTGTTGACCTTAATGCCGGTGATCTTCTCGGTTTCCTGCTGGTTGGGGGTCACACAGTCAGCGTATTGCATGGCTTCGGGGAAGTAGTTGTCGGCCGGAGCGGGATCAAGGATGATATACATGCCCTTTCTCCTACCCTCTTTGAGCGCGGCCATCACCGATTCCTTGCAGGTCTCCAGCTGCAGGTCGAGAACGGGAGCATCAATCTGGCTCATCGCGGTCTTGATGTCCTCTTCGGTGGTGGCGTTGTCGGCACCCATCGTGCCGAGCATCGTGTTCTCGGAGCTATCATCGATTTCGACGATGAACGTTCCTGTCCCCAGCTCCTTGGTCTGCTTGACGAATTTGGTATCGACATTCCATGAAGCCAGGTCATCCAGAATCTGCTTGCCGGCGCCGTCATCGCCGACGCTGCCGAGCATGGCCACCTTGCCACCGAGTTTGGCAGCAGAAACAGCCTGGTTTGCGCCTTTGCCGCCGGGAATCATCGTGATGCTTTTGGCGGTCGCGGTGTCTCCGTGTTTGGGATATGTTTTGGTGAACGCCTTGATATCAAGGTGCATGCTGCCAAGAACCACTACATCGTATTTCATGTTCATTGCTGTATTCCTTTTTGTGTCCATCGCCTGCAGGATTCGCAGTAACCGGTTACGTAACCTTTATTCGAACGTTGACACCGAAAAAAGGTATAGCTTTCGCCGGGGTAGGCATTTTTAAATCAAAAAATATGCGCCTGCGATGGAATTTGTTGTGTTTTTTTATTCGATTATTTGATTATGAAAGATCGGCTATTGAATTTTTGAAAAGACGAATTTGGATTGCAGAACCATGCAACCAACAAGCCAACTCATAGCTTAGAGACTTCTCGGTTCGTCAGCGCGAATCGGCCATCGCCTCGCCGAACAATGCACGGGTCGCCTTCACGTTGTCGGCCAGCGTAGAACCCTTGCGGAAGATCGCGCTGGTTCCGCCGATGAACCTTGTGGCTCCGCGGCGTACGCATTCCGGAATCGTTTCGGCGCCGATGTTGCCATCCACCTCAATGGGGATGACAAGACCACGTTCGGCGATTCGACTCGACAGATCGCCAATCTTGTCGTACATCGGACCAATGAATTTCTGCCCTGCAAATCCTGGATTGACGGTCATGATGATGACGTAATCGGTAACGTCATACACGTAATCCAACGTTTCGAGAGGCGTGGCCGGGCTGATCGCTACGCCTGCTTGCATACCGGCTTGGCGGATGGCAGTAAGCGTGCCTTGCAGATTGTTCGTGGATTCAGCGTGCACGGCGACTCTATCGGCGCCTGCATCGGCGAACATGGAAATATAACGCTCGGGCTTATCGACCATCAGATGCATGTCCAGCGGCTTCTCCGTCATGCCACGCACGCTTTTCACCAGATCGGGGCCGAGCGTGAAGTTGGGGACAAACGAACCGTCCATGATGTCGATGTGGTAGAAATCAACTCCTGCAGCATCAAGTTGCTTGACATCGCGCTCCAGATTACCCAGATCCGCGCACATCAACGAGGGACCTATCTCACACATTTATAACACTCCTTTATGCGCTCCTTGTCTGAGAAGTGTCACGTATGACAAGGTGCGGCTCAATCACGTTTTTTTGAGGTTTGTTTCCGGCCTTGACGCTTTTTTCGAACATGTCCAACACCATGTCCCCTATGTTTTCGGGAAGTTGGTTGACCGTGCTCAGACGCGGAATTGAATACCTGCTCATTTCAATGTTGTCGTAACCGATTACTCGTATGTCTTCAGGAACCTGCAAACCTGTGTCGGCGACTGCTCTCAACACCCCCAAGGCGATGGCATCGTCAGAGCATACGATTCCGTCGACATCCCTACGGACCTTGAACAAATCGCTGGCTACCCGATAACCTTCGGAAACCGAGAAATCGCTGTAAAGCTTGACCACATGCGTGGCGTTGCACTCGTTGATGGCCTTCAGGTAACCTTCATAGCGGTCCTCGGAGCTTTTCTCTCCTTCCGGACCGGAGATGAAGACCAGCCTCGAACTGTGGCCTTCCTGAATCAGATACTTGGTCGCTTGGTAGGAACCGCTTACGTTGTTGACCGCCATTGCTGCATAAGGATGCGAAAAACATGCTCTATCGATTGTCAACGGTACAATCCCGCGGCTGCTGAGAACCTCAAGATCACCTTCATCAACGTAAAGCGAATTGATAATCGCTCCCCGAACCCGAATATTGCACATGAATTTCAGGTAATATTCGACTTTGTCCCGGTCGTCTTCGCTGTTGCACAGATACACGCGATATCCGCGCGCATCCGCCGCGCTCTCGATACTGCTTACCAACTCCGCAAAAAACGGATTTGTCAGATTGGGGACAAGCAAGGCGATAAGGTCTGAGGCCTTCTGCGACAATGTTTTTGCAACGAAATCAGGTTCATAGCCAAGTCTGTTGATTACGGCACTGACCTTTTTTATGGTCTTCTCACTCGCTCCCCCCTTCTGATTGATGATGCGCGATACGGTTGCGGTGGACACTCCGCTCATTTGCGCGATGTCTTTAATCGTTGCCATCATTGCCTTCTAATCAGGTGTCGGATAGGTTTAAGTACCTTCACACTAAACCGGAGTCATGATTTGGCAAGCATCCAACGAAGGAATACGACCAAAATTCAAGATTTGCCAAAGTTCCGGCCGTATTCCAAGTTTTTAGGTCATCCGACTGCGAGAGATGCACGCGAAATAAATGAACGTAAACGATTCCGCAAAGAACATAAGCCACGATTCTTTATGCGATTCAACGTGGTCGAAGTCATTGGCCTCATCACAACGCAGGCACCGGCAGTTTCCTTGTCTTCCTGGAACGGTTCGTTCTTTTCGACAGCATCGGCGGACTCAGCGGACTGGGCAGTCACATCTGCGTCGTCCTTTTCAACAGCTTTGGAAGCCATGTCGGCAGTCACCGCAACCGTCGGAGTGTTGTTTTCGCCACGAAGCCTGGCTTCTTTGCGCAGCGTATGCACATACCACACGAACAGACCGACATAAGCGACCAACGCGAGTACGGAGCAAAGAATCAGCTTCAAATCAAGCGTCTTCGCTGCATTGCCGAAGAGCAGCGCAAGCATCTTTTCGATGGGGTCGGAATCAACGGCGCTGAACATCTCGTTCTTGCCAAGGCCGGCAGGGAAGACGCCCATGGCCTTCGAGGTCTGCGTGAGGAACGGCGCGATCAGCGTCGCAGCCCACAGGAAGATCGGAATCATGATGGTGCCGATCAGCGTCATACGCACGACCTTGCCACGAGTGCCGATAAGCAGCGCGGGGGCGAGGACGGTGAGAATAATGCCGCCCAACGGAAGCACGTTGTTGCCCGGAAGCACCATGGCGATGATCAGAAGGATCGGTGCCAGAATGTTTGCCACGGCCCAGATTTCCGCACGCGAGGCGAGAATCGGCCAGTCGATGGCGACGTAGAGCTTGCGGCCATGCATCCTGCGCTCCATGAAGGAGGTGATGCCTTCCGAAAGCGGTTCAATGGCGGGGGCGAACCAATCGCCCACGATGCCGAAGAGTTCGAGAGCCACACCGGCGGTAAATGCCAGTGTGAAGATATGCGGAGCATCCTGACGGCCGAGCAGACCGACAAACACGCCAAGATACGCGCCAATCGCGCCCTTGCTGCCGAGGAAACCGATTTTCTTGTTAAGCGTTTCCGCATCGAAATCGAACTTGTCGATGAAGGGGAAGATCTTGCTGATCAGCCTGTCAAGCAGTACCACGATGGGCGTGACCAACAGCTCAGGGTGCGCGGTGGTGGTGATGTTCGTTTCATCGTAGCCAAGCAGATCGTTGATGGTCGGCTTCATCGCATCCGCGTTGAACAGCATCAGCGCATAGATGAAGACCACGAAAATCGACATCAGGAAGAAATTGCCGCCCGAGCTCCAGTTGATGAGCAGGCCAAGAATCGATACGTTCCAGATGTTAAACAGATCGACGTTCAGCGTATTGGTGGCTTTGAGCGCCAACATCACCAGGTTGGTGATGATGCAGATGAACGCGAAATACAGCGTATAAAGCGAACTCCACGTAATCACCGCAATCGGTGCCCAACCCAAATCGCTGATTGACAGATGCAGGCCGGTGAAGGAGACGAATGCCTTCAACGCCGGGCCGAATGCTGTGGTCAACAATGAAATCACAGCGCTCATGCCGGTGAGGGCCATCGCCATACGCAGACCGCCTTCAAAAGCCCTGCTGAGTTTGACGCCAAATGCCAGCGACAGCAGAGTGATGATGATGAACATCATCGCCGCACCGCCCAAGCTGATGAACCAATTGAAACCTTGGTCCAATGCGCCCACGACTTTGGAGAAATCCATTGATACCTACCTCCTCGTAGAGCTTTCGATATCTCTTCGTTGGTTTTCCGCCGGCTTTCCTTACGTAACCGGTTACGTAAATAACACTATATGCCTCTTTTCAAAAAAAGCAAGCCACTTGGACGATTTATTGATAAGAAGTGCAAATAATGGCTTTATTGCAACGTTTTATCGTATCTAAAATTATCAGAAAGCGCGTGTCGAGAAGAATAAATCACAAATACATAGCGATAAATTACGAAACCGATTACTCAACTTTTTATGTAAACCAATAAGAAGGCACTACTCCGTCAGCCATTCTCCTTAAACCCAGATAATAGGGACTCTTTCAGGCCTTACGGTCACGCAGCGCGGTCAGCGCCCAAAGAATCGAAACGACGTCGATGGCCTCTTGCATGAAGGCGCCAACCACCACGGGAATGAGATCGAACGCGGCAGCGACCATACAGACGAGCGCGAGGCCGAGACCGGTTACCACAGCCTGCAGCATCGTACGCTTGGTCTGACGCGCGATAGCGACTGCGTTGGGCACATCGGCGATGTCGTCGTTCATGATGACTACCTGGGCTGTTTGCGAGGCAGCGGTGGAAGTGCCGTCGGTCATAGCGATGCCGATATCGGCAGCAGCAAGCACAGGAGCGTCGTTGACGCCATCGCCGACCATCACCGAAATTGGACGCGGCTTAGGCTGGCCGGAAAGCCGGTCAAGGAATGCCTCGATTTTCGACGGATGCTGCAGCTCCTCCTGTGAAGCGTTTCTGACAGCTGACACCTTATCTTGCGGAAGCAAATCAGCACGAACATCGTCGATACCGACCTCATCGGCAATCACATCGGCCGAGCTGCGGGAGTCTCCAGTCAGCATCGTCACCTTGCCGATACCCAAGGAACGCAGACGCTGCAACGATTCACGGGCATTGCTCCGCGGCACGTCACGCAGTACGATACGGGCAGCAAGAGTCCCGTCGACTGAAACGTACGCCACCATTTCATCGGCCGAACGCGGCTTGAATTGCGAGCTAGGAAACGCCTCATCGGCTCGTAGCACAGAATTTGAATCATGCGAAACCGAAGAGTCCATTGCGGTTTTGGTTTCACGCCCGTCGCCGCCGTTATCACTGGTCGCGCTCATTACAAAACTCAGCCGGCCAACGCGGATCGTGTGGCCTTCGACCTTGCCCTGCACGCCGTTGCCGGCATCTTCGTGCACGTCATTGACCACCGGGAAAGCCGTTCGGCCATTGTGCAACTTCTTTGATGCGGCGGCTCCTGCGGCTACGATGCCCTGAGCAAGAATATGAACCGAATAGGTCTCCACCACTGCCGCAAGTTCAACGATAATATCCTCGATGTACTGCAAAGAATGAGACTCCGGCTTATCTTCGTCGAATGCAAGCAAGGCGGGTAACCGTTTACGTGCAACCTCCGGCACGTCGACCCGTACGACCTGTGGCCTGGTGACGGTAAGTGTGCCCGTCTTGTCAAAGAAGATATGCGAAACCTTGCCGAGATTCTCCAGAACTTCCTGCGTTTTCGCCAGGATTCCGGCCTTCGCAAGCCTTCCGGTTCCGGCCATATACGCCACCGGCGCAGCGATGAGCAACGGGCACGGCGTAGCCAGCACGAGCACCTGTGCGAAGCGTTCCGGGGTGCCGGAAGCAATCCACGCAGCGATGCCAATAATCAAGGAAATAATGGTGAACGGCACTGCAAGCACGTCGGCGGTTTTGACCACGGGCGCGCGCGAGGACCGCGCTGAATCGACCAATTGCATGGTCTGTTGATACTGCGAATCTTTAGCCAGTTGGGTGGCGCGAATTACGATCATCGTCGATCCGTTAATCGCCCCGGACATTACGCGAGCACCCGCGAATACGGTGCGTGGCAAGGGCTCGCCGTTGATGGCACTGAGGTCGAGCGTCGCCGTGCCGCTTAAGAGCTTGCCGTCCACCGGGACCGTTTCGCCAGGCAGAACCACCAGCACATCGCCGAGCGCCACCTGATCGACCGGCACGGTATGGAAATGCGCATCCTGAGAAGCCTGCGATTCCATAATTTTCACCGCTTGAGAATCGCGTGCCAAGGAACCGCCGATGAATGTATGCCGCGCCAACGAACCGGGAACCTGCGTACGTCGGCTCTGGGAACCGGCTCGCACGCCCGTTCCCGCATAGTCCATCACGTTGCGCTCTCTACGCCCGTCCACGTTGGCTTTCACATCAATCGTATCGCCGCCGTCATTTTCGATTTGCTGACCGCTATAGGTCTGATTGGATTTCTGCCGGCTTCCAGCCTCGCCCTTGGCCACGGATGCAAGTTCACAACTGCATTCACTCGGGTCGATTCTGCATACATTATTTTCCAAATCGTGCACGTCCACTTGCGGCAACGCAGCAGCCAAAGTCGCGCGGAAACCATCGGCCAAACGCCTGTTGCTTTCGCTAAATATTGCCCTAAGATGCGCTTTGCGGGTATCGGTGTCCTCGTTCGTTTTAGAAGATCCCTTTTGAACTCTGACGCCCTCATCGTTGAAGGCCGCACCGACCCCTGGCAAATCCGAAATATGCGCCATCTGAGGAGCCGCGGCAATCAGAGCGCTCAGGTTGCTTTCAGCCCTGGTTTGGGCAAACGACTCGATAGCCTCACCGGACCATATCATCAAAACCACGGCCCATGCCGCCCAATACTCTTGCACTCCCAACGTCGAAAGCAACGCGAGAATCGCGAGCACATCGATACCCACATGTCCGGCTTTAAGCGAGGCGATCATGCCGCGGACGGAATCGAAAACGGAATAGGCGACGAGCAAGACCACGATGAACTGACCGACGGAAGGGTTAAACGCGAACGGCCCGATATGCCATGCCCCCGCGCTCGGCGGAGCGGCCACGAAATTGCCGATTCCCAACGCACCAAGGCCGCCCAGCCACGGCCGATAATTCCAGAACAAAGCCACGAAAACCGCAGCCACGATGGTGGTGGGAAGCATTGGTACTTGTCGGCAGATGTCAGCAACTTTGCGAATGACCCGCATGAGTTCTCCTTGCGCGTGTGCTGCTTTGCCACGAATTACACAAGCACGCGGCCAAGCAAGTTGGTCACGCCTTGTTAACCCACCAGCGGCGCGAAGCCACCGATACACGGCGTAAAGATTATGAGTCAAGTATAACGGCACCACGTTGACAACGTGCCGGAAAACTCGTACGGGCCGCCAGCCTCAGCCGACGACCCACACGAATAACAATATCGAAGGACGAAATGAACAACGCCCTACCGGCCGGAACCCAACAAAGCGAAAGCTCTAGAAACCCGGATATACCTTGATGCGAACCGATTCCGACTGGCAGAACGAGGATATCATACAAGCCCATAAAGTTGCAACCGATATCAAGAAACCTTGATTTTTTGCAAATCTTGACATTCTAACTTGCGATTCAAACCCATCTATGCGACGTTGGTTATGCCGCACGCACGCGGCACGGCAATCCCCGAACCGGAAAACCGGAAACGTGCGGGCGGTCGGCTAGGGCCACAAGGCCGGCTGAACAAATATCGAAAGGAGCCAGAAATGGCACCTAACAATGAACATAAGCCCGGGAACGCCGGGCTCTGCTGGCTCGCGGGCGTCGTGCTGCTCGCGATCGTGCCGAAGGTAAGCCCGCCTCTGGCCGCGGCAATTCTGACGGTCTGCGTCCTCTACGCAATCCGCAGGATCGAATAGCGCCAGCACCGTGCCACTCTCGGCAATCAGTCGCGAGCGGCACGGCAGGTAATCCGACAGCCATGCAAGCCGTCAGATTACATCATTGCTTTCAGGCATTAGCCTTTTCGGCCACTGCCTTCTTAGCCAAAGCCTTCGGGCTCGTGGCACGATACCAGTCAATCCACTTGACGAGTGCAATCACAAACGGACCACCCATCGAGAAACCGGCGAGCAGACCGATGGCGCCATCGTAATTGATCAGCATCATCATCAGCCAGTTGCCGCCGTATGCGAGAACCGGCAGAATGGTCCAGATCCTGAGGCCGTAATGAGCGGTGTCTATCCAGGTCTTGACCTCTTTACGCTCTTGGAACCCGTGCACTACGAGGGTGAGCACGCCGACAAGGAACCAGATGAAGGTGTAGTTCGCATAAGGCACGCCGAAATAAGTTCCCGGCTTCTTCCAAACCCAAGCGCCAATGATATGGACGGCGACAGGATCGGCGCTCAGATCGACGGTCGTCATGATGAGATCAGCGGCCAAGGCACGCTCGAGAATCCTGAATGGCGTATTGATGCGCGGCGTGGGGGCTCCATCGAGGATGAAGTTCATCATCACCCAGCACATGTAAATGGAAATAACCCAGAACTGCGGAATAACCAGCGGAATCACGTCGATCTTTGGGCCAAGTATCGGCTGGAAGTAATAGCCACCGCCGACGTTGAAGTGCACCGAGAAGTCCTCAAATACGAAGCCCATAACGATGCCCGTGATGAACATCATCGTGGCGGACTTGGTACCGATAAGCGTCGATGCGTGTGACCACAGCATCAGCGTTATCGTTGTGACCCCCACCAAAACGGCATAACCGATGGGAATGACCTTGGCGATGGCAAGCCCACCGGCAATCGCCGTACCTACTACAACCAGTGCTACAAAGACAAGCAACCGATTACGCAGCGAGCGTTGTTGCTCATCAGGCATACTGGTGATGGTGGTATCGCTATCTTTATCAAAGAAAGCGCTCATAATCCAATCCTCTTTCTACTTTTTCATTGTCTTACTTGAGACAATTTGAGTGTACGAGGCGATAAAATAGTGGTCAATGGTCATCGTTTAACCACGCGCAGCGTAAACGACACTTTAGTAAAATCTGCATAGGAGGATTTTTGGCATCAAGAACGGAAGACCTCCGATATCAGAAAAACCAGAACGCGATCGTCGGCGCATTCCTTAAGCTTCTCACGAAGAAACCGCTCCATCGCATTACAGTTAAAGAACTCGCTGCACTGGCACAAATCAACCGAAACACGTTCTACTTGCATTATTCAGGAATCGGCGAACTATACGCAGACGTCAAGGATTACTTGCTGCAACAGATCCCGGATAGCCCTCCCGGCCCCGAAATCCCGACTCCGAAAGAAATGTCGAACTACGTTTCCCGTCTTATCGAAACAGTGGAAAAAGACCGTAAGATATATGCGATTCTGTTCAACAATACCGATACGCGAGATTTTGAAGACGATCTCAAGGACACATTGTTCAAATCGTGGATGAAGACGGTCATCGAATGCTTGGATCCGGGCCAGGAAACCTTGGAAAACGCAAGCCTGCGTCTGGACTTCATCAAAACCGGAATCATTGGTATTTTCAGGAGCTGGATGAGGGAACACCCGGATGTCTCTGCCGAAACCATCAGCACTATCATCAGCGATATGTACGCATTCGGATGGGCGCAGATCAAAGTCTGGGAATAATTCGTTTTTCTCCCTTCCCCACTTTCGCCAGCTCGCTACTTATCACTTATTGCACATTTGCTTGACCTAGCTGTGTAAAAAGTGACGAATAGGCCTACTGAAAGTCGCTTTTACGCAAAAGACCGAGGCAGACATATAAAAATGACAAACAAGCGGATGACGAACGAGCGACGAATAGGCAAACCTATCGAGCTACGGACGAAAGACACGCTATAGCGGGCGGCAAACGGTTTATAACTCCAGCAATTATAAAAGCCGATCTTGCGACACCTTATTAACGTTAGCATCGCAAGATTGGCTTATTTACTACTGGTTAATACCAATTTAGCCGGTTTAACCCGCACCTATCCGAGGAATCCCGAGCCAGGTGCGAGCTAGCGGCTTTACCAGAGGCCGAACGGGTCGAAGAGGCCGCCGCCGTCTCCGTCGCTGTTACCGCCCTGGCCATTCTGGCCCTGGCCATTCTGACCTTGGCCGTTTTGACCGTTGTTGCCGTTTTGCTTCTGGGTTTCGGAACGGTTGCTGCCCTTGACGTCGGTTTCCTTCTGATCGAGGGTGAGGTCAACATCCATGGTCTTGCCGCCACGCACGATGGTGAGCTTGACCTTGTCGCCGAGGCTCGCCGCACGGACGTAGCCGAGCAGTGCCGAGCTGCTGCCGACCGCCTGGCCATTGAAGGCCACCACGGTGTCGTCAGCCTTGAGACCGGCCTTGTCCGCCGGGCTTCCCTTGACCACGGCCGAGCCGCCGGTGGAAGGAGTGGTAATCTGCGCGCCGCCGCGGGTGATGCCGTCGGATTCGACATTCGTGGACTTGATGGTTACGCCGAGCATCGCGTGCTGGACGGAACCATTGCTGACGATCTGGTCGGCCACGCGCTTGACGAGGTTCGAGGGAATCGCGAAACCGATGCCAATCGATCCGGACTGACCGGAAGACGAGGAAGCGGAGGCGATCGAGGAATTGATGCCGATGACCTCGCCAGCTGCGTTGAAGGTGGGGCCACCCGAGTTGCCCGGGTTGATGGCCGCGTCGATCTGCACCGCGTTGGTCACGATTTCGGAATTGTTGTCGTCCATCACCGAAACCGGGCGGTTGAGCGCGGAAACGATGCCGGTGGTGGCGGTGTCGTCGTAACCCAGCGGATTGCCGACGGCCATCACGTTCTCGCCGACCGCAAGCTTGCTAGAATCCGCGAATTGCACCGGCTTGAGGTCACTCGGAGCACCTTGCAGCTGAATCACCGCGAGATCGGTGGTGTTGTCGGCACCCACGATGGAGGCCTTGTACATCTGGCCGTTGGAAAGCGTGACCTGGATGTTCTGGCCGCCGGAAACAACGTGGTTGTTGGTGACGACGTGGCCCTTGGTGTCGAGAATCGCGCCGGAACCCTTGGCGATGCCCTGGCTGACCTGCGTGGTGATCGAGACCACGGAATTGGAGACCTGCGAGGAGACGCCAGCCCAGTCGGGAGCTTGGCCGCCCTTGACGTTGGCGGTGCCGGAGCCGGACTTGTTGGAAGTGATACCGGCCATGGAGCTCGAAGTCGGAACGGTGACCCAACCTTTGGAAATGGCAAGGAAGCCGATGCCCAAGCACAACGCTGCACTCACCACGGCCGCGACGATGGCGGTAATGATATTGCTATGGGATTTGGGTTCTGCGTAACCGTTTCCGTAACCGTTGCTGCCGGGCATGTTCGGACCGCCGAAGTTGCCGCCATTGGGTCCTTCCGGCTGGCCAGGGCCACCGTTATAAGGGCCGCCGAAGCCGTTGCTGCCGTAATCGTTGTTGTTCTCGCCGCCATTGCCGTTCTGCCCGACGTTCGGATTCTGGCCGGCACTGCCGAAGATGCCGTTCCAAGGCATGCTCGGAGCGTTCACCGGACCGTTATTGCCGGCAGCGTTCGGATTGCCGTAGTCGTTGCCAGTGTCGCTGCTGCCGATGTGATCAGGCAACGGGCCATAGGCACCATATTCCGGAGCCGGGCGGTATGGGCCGCTATCATTGCTTGAGTTGTCGGAATCAGCCGCAGAGGAATTCGCGTAAGGATTGTCCGAAGCATTGGTAGAGGTGGTATCGGCCGAATTCGCATCTTCGGGCCGGTATCCGGTCGTGAACACTTCCGTAGGCGTGGCATTCGCTTCACTATTGAAGTTTTGCGTATCCTGCGTCGTAATGGGTTGCGTGGCGGCCGACTGATTCTCGTTCGCATCGGCCGTTTCGCTGTTGTTTGCCTGAGCTCCGGCGTAATCGCCATTATCGCTGCCCGCCGAAGCGCTTTCGGCGTGGGCACTACCGGCAAGATCTGATGAGTCCGGTGTCATATTCGTGTCTTCATTGGGACGTGCAGGCTGACCACTGCTCCACTCGTCTTTATTATCTTCAGCCATTGCTGCTCCTTATTTCCTCCAACAGGTCTGTCTTCGGCGGTATCCGCCATAAACGCCAGTCCTGAGCCTTAATAATGAGTAAATACACCCGGTCTGGATGTTTCCTGAACATTTCTTGAAAGAATAATCCCAGCATCACGGAACTTCGCCGCCATGTCCATTAAATCGGCATCAACTAGACATAATAACTGTTGCCATAAACCGGTTGCAAGACTTTTTTCGGCAGGAATTCCGTACCACTATTCTGCCGAAAGCAAAATTTCTAACAATTCAACTCGGCAAAACAGTCCATAGCGTCCGCCTTTTACCCCGTAGAATCAAGGTTATTCCTTTATGTTATATTCCCATGCATCACAATGCTTTGGCAACATCAAACCATAAAATAAGACTGAGAATAAAACCCTCTTATTGGCTCATATTCAAAGCGATAAAGAAGGATTTTCTTGATACGTCCATCGTTCTAATTGCACTACGTTATGCTAGACTAATAAGTATCATTCATCACAAAAAATGGTATAGAGAGCTAGAGAACATGCGGAATTCGAAGTTGAACAGTTCGGCACGACTTCTGACGGGTCTTACAGCAGCCGTAGCCGCAATGGCATTAACGTTGTCGCCAGCATTAGCGATGGCCGACACCCCAGACACGTCTGCACCTAAAGCGCCGGCAGCCACGTCGCAGTCTCAGTCCCAGCAGCCTGCCATACAACAGGCGAAGGAACCGAGCACACAAGGCGATTCTTCGTACGCCTGCACCGAGGGCACAAGCACGTTCAAAGAATGCTTCCCCGACGCGGTTTTCCGCACATATCTGGCCAGAAAGTACCCACTTGACGGCAGTACGTCAAACAGCTCAAATCCAGGTAACAAATTCGATGACACCGTAGTCACCGCCGGATGGGCCGGCAGCGTCCAGGCCATTGACGGCAGCGGATTCGGTACATTCGGCATCCCTCTGCAAAGCGGAGTCCACAATATCCAAGGCATTCAGCTGTTTACAGAACTTGAACGCTTCACCGCAAGCGGCGCGAACGTCAACGGTTTCGGCCCGGTCAGCGACTATTCTCCAATGGCCCATCTTGAGAAGCTGATTTCGGTGGATTTCCAATGGGTTGGAACCACGGCCAATGGCGACCTCAACCATGCCAATCTGACCACATGGAATTCTGATGGAATGCCCGCATTGCGTTCGATCACCTTTGCGAATTCCGGTTTACGCGACCCCTCGCAACTGCCGAAGCTATCGAAACTGATTTACCTCAGCCTCGACCGCAGCGATTTCGCCGCATCCGGCACTGACCAAAGCTCCAATGACAATCGTCAGGCATTCGCCGGCTTTGACGCGGCATATCCGAACCTTCAGGAACTTAATGTCGCACACTGCGAATCCCTGCACGCAGACACGGACTTCGACGTCCTCTCCAATTTGCGTCATCTTACCACGTTGGATGCAAGCGGCATAGGAATCGGCATCGACGGCGAGATTCCCCCGGCTGTCGCTTATCTGAACCAATTGCATACGCTGCTTCTCCACGACAATCAAATCAGCGATGTGTCCCTACTCGGCGGGCTGACCAGCCTTCAGACCCTTGATTTGAGCTGGAATGCCATCCAGGACATCTCCCCTCTTTCCAATCTGACCCAGCTGACCAATCTGGACGTGAGCAATCAAATTTTGGCATCAAATCGTTACACGGCGAATCCCGATGTGACGATTCCCGCAACTGAACTGACCAACACCACGGACTCGCAGCCGGTAACCTTCCAAAGAAACGCTTACTATCGCTACACGAATAGCTCGGGATATCCGGAAAAAGCCGACATCGACTCGGCCAGCATTCAAATCAGCAGCGGATCTGTGGTAATCAAAGACCCGCACGCGGCAACCACTCCAGGCGATTTGCCAGAAGATATGGTCAATCAACTCATCGGCGGCAAGCTGCGCAACGGCAGAATCTTCCTCCAGTTCGCTGCGCCAATCACCAATCCTGCTACGCACACGTCGATAGGCGATTTCGACGGGTTGCTGGCACCCACAATAGGTGTGCCACAAGTTGTCATCGATCTGCGCGGCGGTACCCTCAACAACGACGGCAATCCAGGAATCAGGCAAGTCCTTTCCGGCGATAAGATGGCAGATCCCGGCACCCCGGAACGTATCGATGCAAACGGGAAGAAAGACACGTTCGAGGGTTGGAAGGCCTGCGTCACCGGAACCACGAACCCGAACGCCGCTTCCTGCTCGTTCATCAGCGCCAAAGATTTCAAACCTGCTGAAGATGCAATCATCGACGACACCACCATCTACGCCCATTGGAAGAGCGATGACGCACACACCGCAACGTTCAACCCGAACAACGGCAAAACTTCTTGGATGGAAACAGTCAATCCCGGCGACAACCTGAAAGAGCCGGCGAACAAACCAAGCTTTGACTCGCATAAGTTCCTGGGGTGGTTCACCCAACCTTGGGGCGGTGATCAATACTCCTTCGGTCATGAACTTAATGATGACATCAATCTTTATGCACATTGGGAAGTCGCGAAGCCCGCACCGGTGACCTTCACCGTCTTCTTCGATCCGCATCCTGGCCACTTTGATAAGCAGCATGGTTTCGATGCCCTCAAGCAGCGTGTGGTGCAAGGCGGACAGGCCACCAAGCCGACGACAGACCCCAGCAGAGATGGTTACACATTCGCCGGCTGGTATGACAGCGCCGAAGGCGGAAATGAATTCGACTTCAACAAGGCAATTACCGTGGATACCATAGTCTACGCACATTGGACGTTTAATGGAGCGAATAACACACCCTCACCTAGTCCATCTAGCCAAATCATCAACCGCTATGTGACTATCCAGAACTTCAACACGACCAACAACTTCGCGGCGCCAAACGGCGGTAATGCCAATATGCTCCGCAATGCCACCGGCGGGAACAACACACCGCAACAGCAGGCGCCACAGACGCCACAAGCTCCGCAAACACAAGGTCGTAAGAAGATCTGCAAGACCAACAACGTACGCAGCATCAATCCCTCGATACCACAAGATGAAACTGGGACCGTGGGCAGCGTTCGCCAAATTGCAGATTTCGACCCGCAGTGCGTAAGCGCCGAACCGGCAACGGTCCACGCTCAGACGCGAGGACACTTGAACTGGATGTGGCTGCTCTTGCTCCTGCTTCTGCTGCTCATCCCGTTCTTGATGAACCACGACCGTCTGCCTGACATTGGCCAGCACAAGTCGCCTGAAATCTATCATTATAACTAAAAACTGATTTATTAAGGAATGTTCCGGGAATCCACTCAATATAGGTTCCCGGAACATTTTTATATGCAGCGGTAGTCCGGATAAACAACCGGCCACGTCTCGCTCTGTTCCTATGCCTCCTGCACTGCGTGTAGAAGGCATAGACGCATATCAGTTCTGGCCTCTGAGACCATATCTGCTTGAGGCAGGAGGATTGTCAACGCGTGTGGCTGCGGGATCCTCAGCGCCTGCCAACATGCGTCTGAGCGAAACCAGCCCGAGGTGCAGCGGGTGCTTGGAGAAAACTCCATCAAATACCGACTGTCCAAAGGGAACCATAGACCCCATGTGACCGGTACGGAATAGAAAAGAGCGGAAACCAGCATCAGCGTAAAAAGACCCAACTTCAGGCGAGATTATATACACCCAAGGCGTTGAAACCCAGCCACGGAACCAGGAGCTTCTTTTGTAAAGTAGATTAAGAGGTAAAGTTCCTGATACAGTTTTCCATAGCTACGCGGCACGGGAACCTCTCCAGCATCGTCGCACACGTCGCGTCACCATACCGGCTCATGCAAGCTCCACAAATCCTGCCCATATCTTGCTGTCGAGGCGAGTGCGACATGGCGCAACCAACACAGGTATGATGACACTCCGTTCGAAGTCATGACGGCCCCACCATTGAATAGATCTGGTGCGGCATCAGCCTCTACCTGAACAAGTTATACGCCGACGCCCAAGCCGTCGCCCGATACCCGGACACAGCCGACTACAACTCACCAGGCAGCTATCAGGCACACACTCCGACCAATATCCCAATATCTTCTTTAAAAAGATGCGGTGAAACGCTATCAACGTTTTCACCGCATCTTAGACCCTCTTTACACAGCGAACGACTCATTCAAAATCGTGACGACAGTAAAGAGTCAGCGCCTTCGTCTCTTTGTATGAGCCACATGACGTGGCCCCTTGCTACGTGCAACATCCGAGACTGCGCGTTGGGCAATAACCCCTCCGCGTTCGGTCACCATGCCGGCTTGCTCTTTATTGTGCTTATATCGACGATAGATGACTTCTGCCGTAGCCAGCACGAACAGCAGCAGCAAGAGCCACAAGAGCCATGAACCTGTATACGGCAGGTTTTTAACTGGCTTAGGAACGAAGCAGGTATAGGTCTTGGACTGGTTGCCGGAAGGATCGGTCACATCAATCTTCACGTTGTGCCCCAACTTGAAGTCCTGAGGAAGCGTGACTTTCCAGACACCGCTACTGTCAACCGTGGTTTCTACAACGTCTGACTCATTGGGGCCCCACGTGACGTCGACCTTTACTTTGTCAAATCCATTGTAAACGTCAGACTCGGTCAGCTTCCCTTGGAGCTTCCAATAGTTGATCTTCGGGGCCTTTATCTCCGGAGGCGTCATATCCATCTGCTGATCGAGATAGGTATATTCAGAAACCTTATCATAACAGGCATCATAAGCAATAAAGCGGTAGCTCTGACTGTCTTTGACATGACTTAAGAAATTCTCAAAATCTTGACCAGTGACAGTCACACTCCAATCAGCATCGCCTGGCTTGCCAATGTCTACGCTACCTAATTTCGTGCCACTCTTGATCAAATTCTTTAGATCATCTTGACTCACCTCAGCCGAAGGGTCCGATACAGTTTTGTCACCCATGTACACTGCATACAAATCAACATTCGAATTCGAGAACGGTCGATGAGTATCTGTTCCGCTAATCACCAGCTTACGCTCGCCCTCAGCGATGTCACCGGTCGCCTTGACGGTATGCGGCATATCCACACTCGTAATCTTGACCTTGGAATCGTTACGGAACGCAGAGCTGTATGAGTAGTCGTCAAATACCGTGTTGACAGTCCAACCCTTCGCCATAATAGCCTTGATGTTACCCTGGCTCATTTTCTCTGTGGCGCCTTTTGGATTGTCTTTGTCCTTGGCGTTGTACAGCGGATTGTATACATCCTGAACAGCCTGCGACACCCCTGGCCCAGCGACACACGAGCTGTTATCGCCATCGCTATTGGTCGAAATCGGCCACGTCAACATCTTGAAGTAACCGTTGTAATCGGGATGTTTGCCCTTGATCACACCAAAATCAATGCTGCCATCGGGTTTTTGCGCATCGCCGCTGGCAAGAAGGCCGCCGTGATCATTTTCCTGCCATCCATAAGGGTTCCTATAGTCACGCGGCTCATTCACTCGCGAACCCCTCTGCGTGTCACCGCCGCTGGTACCGGCATCACCGGGCTGATCCATTTTCTGAGCTGTCGGCGTCAACTCCTTAACCGGCTCCCACTCATCTCCATTCTTCAATGCAAACCACTGGAAATAATAGTTGTTCACTTTGTTGCAAAGATTTGGCTGATTATTATTGACGTCAGGATTATACCAACGCGTGAAGAATGTGTTACTTGGCGCAATCCCCGGGGCAGTACGAGCCCCCTGACCGCGTACAGGCGGAGCAGCAGTATCAAACCCTTGATCAAGTGTCAGTCCCCAGTTCGCTTCGCCACCACTCCAGAATGTTGGGTGCGTTTCGTCATAGGCTAATGACGATATAGGGCCACCACAGTTCGCAGAATCCTTACTGCTGCATGATTTACCACGGTAAACCTGTTGCATATATCCTTGTGAAATCCTGTTCTTATAAGTCTTCCCTGTGCCGATTCCTGTTTCCAAATCAATTTGCAAAGGCTGCTGCGTGCCGCCCAAAGTATCACCGATATCTTCATAATCGACATCGCCTGTCAACGTAATCGTCAGATAGGCAAGGGGACCTTGATACTGGACGTCGCGAATAGTGAAGAAGTCATAATTATTCGCACCGACGTTTCTGGCCCACCAATAATTGGCGTTGGATTTGTTGGCGTCCGTGTTTTCGGCTTTGTTATCACTGCTCCAGGTATTGAAATACTTGGCTTCTCGAATTCTGGTACTTTCAGTATTCTTGTTTTTACCAGCCGTTTTCCCGTACCAATACGTCATCTTCATGCCACACGCACTGTTCACATCAATACCGTGAGCCTGATCTTTATCATCACCCATATAGTTCCAGAATATGCCCCGCTGATCATTGGCACCGAGACCGATGCAGCTCGGATTCACATCATCTCTGGCGACTTTCACCACAAAGTCCGCTCGTATTTCGTCGCCCTCTGTGTCAATCTTATCGTTGTAACCAAGCATCTGAGCCATTACCGGCGTATGGATGGGATCATCCGGCGACAGCGGCTTCGTGGAGTTCTTGTTATTGTCGGTCGTCTTTGGGGCTTGCTGATTATCGGAAACATTGACACCTTGATAACCATATCCATCGAAGACGGTGTTGACATCGAACCCAAGATTCATCAGATATTGAGCCTGTTCAGGATGCTTCTCGGCCATTTCTTTGGAGATGCCCTCTTCATTACCACTGTAAAGAGGATTGTAAATATCCTTCATAGTCGCCTTGTTGGCACCTTGTGCATCGGTGGCCACGCATGCCTTTGAAATCTTTCCAGAAGCATCGGTGCTGGTAGGCCATGCGACCATCTTGAAGTAGCCGTCAAAGCCCTGATCGGCCTTGGCCTGCGCAAAATTAATGGAACCATCAGCGTTCTGCACACTCTTCTTGTACTCGTTATTGCCACTGGTATCGGCAATGAGCGTACGCGCCGGATTCGTATCATCCTTGGCATTGTACGAGAAAAATGTATTACTGCCGATAGGAGAGGAATCAAACTTTGCAGGCGTCTGCCCATTGGAAGACAAAGCTTTTGTATTGAGCTCTGTGACCGGAACCCAATTGCCGCCCTTGAGACCAAACCATTCGTAATAGAAACTCGTGGTGTTGCCACAAGTGGTTACATTCTGATGCTGACTTCCCGTATCACCGCCAGGATTGGTCCAGAAGGTGAAGAACGACTTTGCAGGAGCTACACCAGGATCGGTAATCGTCTTGTCGGCCTTGCTCTGGTCTGCTTCTGAAATTCCGTTGTCAACGTGTAGACCCCAGTTGGCCTGGCCGCCACTGAATAGGCTAGTGTCGCCGCCATTACCGGCGTAAGCCAACGGTCCAGCACAATCATCGCCCTTGCAATCGGTGTTATAAAGATAGATCGGATACTTGTCTGTAAGATTGGTTGCATGTTGCTCGTCACCGGTAATCTGTTGACCGTCTACCTCGCAGTCACCGTTTGAAGTGCCGCAAGAATTTACATTGATATTCTTTCCGACCACTGCATATACCTGACGGTCATATTTGCCACCGCCAAGAACCTTGGAAGTGTTGTCTTTCGGGTACCACACCCTGCCTTGTGCGGAAATCGAAAGATAATCATAGCCATCTTCGCCTTGTTTGATGCTGTGAATGGTAAAGAAATCAGCTTTGTTGCGACTCCACTGAGCGGCAGCAAGCTTTGCCTTGTCAGCTTCCTCAGGGTTGTTAGTTATCGTCTGCAGATATATCATCCTGCGAAGCTTGTTTTGCTTCCTCGCACTCGAGTTGCCATCGGAATAAAAGAGCTGAAGATTGGTCTTCTTGCCGTCGAAACTCCATTGCCCCACACCTTGCGCATATGGATTGACAGAATCATGCTTCACACGAAGAACAAAATCCATGCGCAACTGATCATCGCCAGTGTTGGCACGCTTGTTATAGGCGAGCATGGCGGCAAGCTGAGGCTTTACATCAGTCCCCTGGTCCTGAGCGTTCGGGGTTGCACTTCCGGCCTGTGCGCCTTCCTTGGTTGAATTTCCGTCCTCGGCTCCCTGGGAAACATTCGTCTTGGCCTTGTCGTCACCTGCTGATTGGTCAACCTTCGCCTGCGATTTAGGCGCCTGTGTGTTGTTGATACCCGGCTTGGCCGCAGTGACTCCGCCGTTGGAGTTCGCTTGGCCATCTGCCGACTGCTCACCGGTCTGGGCAGTTGTCTGTGAGTCTTGCGTCTGAGAGTTTTGGCTTGCCGAGTCATCGGCAAAAGACATCAGAGGACCGGCCATCAGAGCTGCAGACACCAAGATCCCCACCACCGCAGATAACCGACGGACGTTATGCCGAGACGGTTCTGATTGGTTTGACTTGTTCATGTCCTCATCCTCAATCATTTACTTGCTACAAACTTTACAAAACTTCAATTCCCGTGCCGAGCGCCACCGCGTCGACGGAATATTCCATCCGTATGCAACGGCCACGGATAGATACGATGGTGGTAATACCTGACTTGCAGGGCTCCCAACCCAAGTAACAGCACTGCAACCAACGTCAATATCGAGGGAAACAGCGGATCGTGCTGTCGCATTTCACTCGGAGTCAGCGTCGTACGTTCCGCAGTCAATATCAGACGGCTGGTATTGATGCCGTAGGGCGTGCAGGTCATCAACGTCACCAGTTCCTTGCCCGGAACCACCGTGTACAAATGGGTGTCGGACGGATCGATAACATGGATACCGATAATCCTGTATGCCATCTTCTGACGTAACACATTCAGAAAGAAGACATCCCCTTTGCGCATGCGATCAAGCCTCGTAAACAGCAATGCCGAGGGAAGCCCACGATGCCCAGAGAGTACCACATTCGTCGACGGTCCTCCGACTGGAAGGCTTGTGCCGCGCAAATGACCAATTCCTTTGGCCAGAGCATCCTTAGACGTACCGTGGTAAATAGGCAGATTCACTGAAATCTTCGGAATCTTGATATCTCCCATGATGCCATCACTGACGTTCAGCAACCGTTGATAGGTTGAATTGCGTAGTATCGGCGGAATCAATTCTTCCTGGTTATCGGCTGCATCAGCATTTGTGTCGCTTTTCGCAGCATCCGAGCTACCACTACTCGATCCGAACGGGTCACTGAATTCGCCCAGATCGCCTTGACCTGATTGTGCAATCGCCACATTGTACTGTCGAGCTGCATTGATCTCGGAGCGAATCCTTGCCACCGGCCATGCGCCAACCGAAGCCTCCACCGCATCAGTAGCGGCTTCTTCCTGCCGAGCGTTGTAACTCTGCAGCGCAGGAATCCACAGTATCGCTATCACCAACAGGATAGCCAGCAAATCATGCATGACATGAATTGCCACACTATACCAGTCGTGCTTGCGGGCAGAAGGATCGTAACGAAAGAAAGACTCAAAGCTAGCGTCAAGATTGACAACGCCCAACTTATCCGTCTTTTTCATGCCCCTACTCTCCTAGTGCACTCTGCAATGCTGCACCACACAACATCAGAAGGCAAAGCCCTGATTCCTTTATGTTTCACACATCTGGAACATACTTTTCAAGACTGCTTGAGGTTTCCGTTGCATTGACAAATGCCGCAACGGAAACCTCGGGAAGCTGGACCCAGCGGGAAAGACCGATCAATCAGCCCTTTCGTTCTTTCCCGACAAGCCCAACCTTTACATCATCAGACGCGGCGACGAGTCGCTTCGTGACGACGCTTGAGCACTACAGTGCCACCGAACAGCGCGGCGATTGCGAGAATCACAATCACAGCGAGGATGATGCCTGCACCACCAGTGAGAGGCAGCTGGACGACAGACGGCACGTTGGTAACTGTAACAAGTCCAGCGGGTGCGGTCGAATTGACCAATCCCCAAGCATCCTGAATAACGGATACCGAGGAAGTGACGTTCTCATCGGTCAAACTCCCGTCACCCTTCGTCACGGTAATCTTGAACTTAGGAAGCATCACTCCACGAAGAGTGGGGCTAGTTGCGGCATGAGTCTGCTGAATCACATAAGTACCCGTTGGCATATCGTTGAGCGTAATCGTGCCCTTGGTGTCATCAGCAAGACTCGAAACGTCGAGCGTAGAGGTCTTCTGCGCAGTTCCAGTCGGATCTGTCGTGGTATATACACCATTGTTAGGGTCGGTGGGAGAATGCTTGACAAACTCGATTGGATCGGTCGCACCATCCTTGGTAATCGTGAACTGAGAGCCAGTCAGAGCCGCATCGTTGCTACGCAGGACGTTCTTCAGCTTGATGGCAAAGGTGTGTACCTTCACTACAGGAACATTGATAACGTCTACCGGGCAAGTAGTATTCGGCACAGACGGATCGCACTTGGGATCAGTGGAATGGCTTAACGAAGCACCGTTGGACGGTTGACTTTCCAAACCGTTCATCATCATGTCATAAGCGACATCGATGGTATAGCCATACTTGAAGGTATCGGTATGGTTGGCAAGCGTATTGCTGAAGTCAATCACAAGTTCCTTCAGACCATTTGAGGAGTTGGTCTGAGTCCCCAGTGTGTAAAGATCAGCCGAAATCTTGTTGGCATCGGTGTTGGCGTCGGAAGCCTTCGCCTTTACGTAAACCTTAACACCGTGCGTCTGATCATCGAGCGGATTCGGAAGAGTGAAGCCCTTGCTCGGGGTATCAACCATCTTGAACTCATAGTGAGCGAATCCAGTGGTCAACGGAACCTTCGTCGTCAGATGGAACTTGCCCCAATCGTTCTTACCCAGAGAAGTGCTATTGGGATCGAGCGTCTTGGTAAACGTAAGCTCATCATCCTTGACATTGACTGTGCCCAGTTGCGTACCGCTTTCATCAGCGACAAACTTGACATAAGGATTGTCGTCGCTGCCGGCTTCATAGACACCGGTGCCCACCATCATAGGAATCGACAGCTGCGAACCCGCAGGAATCTGGGACGCATCAGCTATATCCTTAATCAGGTACAGACCCTGAGGGAGGCCTTCGAATGTAGCAGTGGTCGCAGTTTCATTTTCTGCTGCGGTGGCCGTCGGAGCAGCAGCGAATTTGGCATCAATAGCGCTGTTCTTTTGCAACGCTGTCACCAAGTCACGCAGCTGGCCAGTATAAGGCGCCTTGGAAGAAGACTCATCCTTGTTGTTGGTCAACGAATCAGTGGTTTTGAAGCCAAGTAACGAGGCAGCGACTTGACCTACCGGGTTGTCGGTATACGCAGCTTCCAACTTATAATTCTGTCCCGCGCCATCCTTCAAGCTGGTATAGGCATCTGTGACGGCCTGCTTGATAGTGTCGTCCTTTACGGTTCCTACGCTCAGACCGGTCAGCTTGTGGGCATCATCACCGGTGGTAGCTGTTGTCTTGGCAGCATAATCATAAGTACCAATTCGCAAAGCTGCGAACTTGTGACCCTTGATGTAGCTGTTCTTTTCCGCTTTGACCGTCAACGTAGCCTTGTCGGCAGTCGACAGCTGCAAATCAGTACCGTCCGAAACGGTCGCCGCATTGGCCATCGACGCACCAAGCGGCATCAGCGCAAGCAGAGTGGCTGCCGATATAGCAACCCCCAGTGCCTTGCGTAAAGAAGTTCGTACTTCCATAATCTATTCTCTCCTTTCACCTGCGGATTGCGCAACCACACGAATCCAGCAGGGAACGTGTCCCAACCAGGGACGACCACCAGCTCCGGCGTCAAACCTCTCTCGTCGGCGTTGCGGTCTCGTCTCCAGCCGCTTATCTACCGTACATGAGTGATTCCAGTCACATACGACTCGCACACCTTCTTTCGAACGTGCGCGAAACGACAGTCGCTTTCAAACCCAACAGCGAATCGCCATTTATGTGTTGTAAAACACAATACTTATTAGTCTAGCGGAAAATTGAGATACATTTTGAGGCTTTTTCTCGTGTAATTGCAACGAAAATGCCCGACATGACAGCCCAATACAAACTTTCGGAAATGATAATTTTCGCTAAATGTCACACAAAATCGACCTTTTTCGACGGGAAAATCAGCGATTTCACGAAAGGAAATAAACTCTCGAAACGGGTTAAAAAAGTTTTCAAATTCCTCTACTGGCTTAATAACGTATGAAACATGCCACTTTTTGCCCGCAGTTTTATCTTTTGACATTATTATTCAGAACTTTTCTTATCGCCATAACCGCAATACACGAATCTCCCGCAAACTATGGAAACTAGCGGAAACGGAGTTCTAAAGTAAAATGCTTTATTTCAACAAATAGTATTAAATAGTCTAAATGAAAAAGATTATACAAACGTTCTTATAAAAACGTCAACAAATCGCATTGTCGGAAGTAGGATGTCATACAAGCCAGCGACCGCCTTTTCTGACCACCGCCTCAATAGGCCAGTCGCCGTTTCCCACTATCTTCTTGATATTTCTGTTCAATTCCCTCTTGCTTGCCTTACTCTTGCGTCTCGTTTCTTGGAGCTTCTCGTTTCCCGGAGCTTCTCGTTTCCCAAGGCTTTCCTTTTCCCTTTCCCCCTTCTCCTTTCCTCCCCGGCTTTGGCTTTCCCATAAAGCTAGGGTTCCCTTTAAAATCGGAGACATGACAAGCTTTCGTCGCATATCACCGCGCGGGCGGCACGAGGAAGCGGACACTACGGAATGGCGATAATGGAAACGGCTATGGATAAATCAGCGAATCAATCAACAGACATGGCAACGAGCACGGCAGACGGCACGGCTGGAGCATCAGACCGGACTGACGGCAAAAACGCACAGAACCATGTCCCCGGACGCAAGGATGTCGCTTCGGAAGCCACGGCTTACGCACAGACCCGCTCTGCGACAACGGTTTCGCAGCTTGCGGTGAGCGCTTCTGGCCTTTTGGAACACCCGCTCGGAGCCGAGCCCGGCAAGCCCGGCGACCGCAGCAAGTTCTATTTCGAGCAGCATACGCGTCTTTCGGATTCAGCGCGCGGCTTGGGCCGCGGTGGGGCTCGTTACGGACGAACCGGAGTCATTCATACACCGCACGGCGATATCCGTACCCCATCATTCGTGCCGGTCGCCACGCAGGCCACCATGAAAGGCGTACTACCGGAAACCATGAAGTCACTCGGCGCACAATGCCTGCTTTCCAACGCGTTTCATCTTTTTGAGCGCCCTGGTGAAGATGTGCTTGACGAAGCCGGCGGGCTGGCGCGCTTCGAAAACTGGGACGGGCCGACCTTCACCGATTCCGGCGGCTTCCAGGTGCTTTCACTGGGCGCCGGGTTCAAGAAAACGCTCGCGATGGACGTTACCGGCATGAAATCGGACGACGTCATCGCGCCTGGCCGCGAGCGCAAGGCCTTCGTCGACGAGGACGGCGTCACGTTCAAGTCGCCGCTCGATGGGTCTCGCCATCGGTTCAGCGCCGAGATCTCGATGGGAATCCAGCACAAGATCGGTGCTGACATCATGTTCGCCTTCGATGAGCTCACGACGCTGATGAACACGCGCGGCTACCAGGAGCGCTCCGTCGAACGCACCTTCCGTTGGGCTCGCCGTTGCGTCGCCGAACATCAGCGGCTCACGGAGGCTCGTGTCGGTAAGCCTTATCAGGCACTCTATGGCGTAGTACAGGGCGCGAATTATGAGGATCTGCGACGGCGCGCGGCATCCGAGATCGCCTCGCTCGACTTCGACGGCGTAGGTATCGGCGGGGCCATCGAGAAACGCGTCATCGGCGACACCTGCGCGTGGATCTGCGACGAGATGCCTGAATCTCGGCCTCGCCACGTTCTAGGGATTGCCGCAGTCGACGACATCTTCGCGTGCGTGGAGAACGGCGGCGACACCTTCGACTGCGTGGCCCCCGCACGCTGCGCCCGCAACGGCGCGATTTACACGCGCGACGGCCGGTACAACATCAAGCGCGCCGCCAACAAGCGCGACTTCGGCCCGCTTGAGGAGGGCTGCGACTGCTATACGTGCACGCACTATTCACGTGCCTACGTCGACCACCTGCTGCGCGCCCACGAGATCAACGGAGCAACGCTCGCCACCATCCACAACGAGCGCTTCTTCATCCGCCTTCTCGACGACATCCGCGACTCCATCGACGGCGGCTACTTCGACGAGTTCCGCGACGCGACGCTGGCCCGCTACTACGCCCACGGTTCCAAGGGCTGAGCGCCATTGCCGCGATGCTCATCAGCGTCCGGTTATGTCCGCAGATTCAAGAGGCGACAACTACCGACCACTCTATGCCATTTCTTCTGCCCTGATCAGCGACCGTTTTCTCGCATAATTTCACGCTGATGCTAGAAAACGGTCACTGACGAGCGCTAAACGGCCGTTTTCTCGCATAACTAGAAATAAATGCAAGAAAGCGGTCATTTAGAACAACTGAGCGACCGATTTCTAGCATTTTCATAACGTTATGCAAGAAACCAGCCGCTAGACGCTGCGGCCTGACGGTATCGTTGCTCACGATTCAACACAAGTGTGCTCTTCATCACTTTTCGAGACGAACAGAACGCGCGCAACCGCGCAATCACCGGCCAATCGGTATGATGGAAACGTTCACCGACGACAGGCAGAGGGGCAAAATGGATCTGAACGAGGCGATGACGGAGCGGCATTCCGTACGTATGTATAGTGACGAGCCGGTAAGCAAGGCCCTGCTCGATGACGTCGCCGCCGAAGTCGAGCGCTGCAACGCCTCGTCCGGCCTGCATTTCCAGATGGCATCCGGTCTTGAAGATGCCTTCTGCGGTTACAAAACCCATTACGGTCGCTTTAGCGGCGTTCACAACGCGATTGCTTTGGTCACGAAAATCGACGTCCCCTACGATCTGCACCCGGCAAAGAAGGCTCCGGCGGCTAAAACCAATCCGACTTCAAATGTTGCACAATCTCATACCGCGATGTCTGCGGATTTGCATGTGAACAGTTCAGTCAATCATGCAGGTCAGGCCGACAATTCAGCTACACAACCCAACGACCCGATTCCGCCTGAAGAGGCCGAAATCGAAGAAAAGGTGGGTTATTACGGCGAGCAACTCGCACTAAAACTCGTCCAGCTCGGGCTTGCGACTTCCTGGGCCGTGCTCGACGACGCTGCAACCGGCTGGTGGGAGCTTGAACCCGGCGAGCGTGTGGTGTGGGTTCTCGCCTTCGGCCACCCCGCACGGCCAGGTGCCAAACACCACAGCAAACCGCTGGATTCGCTGTGCTCGCTGCCTGCCAGTCTCGGCGGAAACGGCGAGGTGCCGACTCTTGCCGACGCACCCGAATGGTTCCAGCGCGGTGTCGCTGCGGCCTCCCTCGCGCCGACCTCGTTGAGCCAGCAGCCGTTCCATTTCACGCTTGAGGAGGCTGATTCTACGGTAAACAGCAAAAGTCTGAGCACTTCAGATCCAGCCGCACAAGCCAAAGGCATACCTGATCAAAATGCGGCGAACGATTCCCACTCGGCTGCAGCAGTCAACTCGATGGCATCCAGCGGAAACCTCTTACCTACCGTCAGCGCCCGTGTCACCCCCGGCCTCTTCGCACACGTCGGCTTGGGCTGTGCCAAACGCAACTTCGAAATCGGCGCCGGCAGCAGCAATTTCACCTGGGCAAAGTGACGTTTTAGCTGCTTTTGAACGCAGCCGCTCACGTCACCTGTACACCACACCCTTCAGCTGCTGCGATGAAAATCAGCCTAATGAGCCGAATTTACTGAGTTTACTCGCATGCTCAATCGAACATGCGATGAAAATCAGCCTTTTTACGCCATTTTCTTGATTTTCCTCGCATCTACAACAGTGGAGGCAACGAGCCGAACACGACGGCGGCGGCAATTAGTCCGCCTCCCCCTCTAGCCACGTTCACAACACGCAACGCAACAAACCTCTTGCGCTCGTCGGGGCTGAGCAGTAACCTTATTATTTGTCTGCGAGTATGGCGGAATGGTAGACGCGCTGTCTTCAGGTGGCAGTGAGCGTATGCTCGTGGGGGTTCAACTCCCCCTACTCGCACGAATAAAAGAACCTCGGAAGCGTTAGATTATCAATGTTTCCGAGGATTTTTGATTTTCGGAAACAAGCGGTTTACCCACAAATTGCCGACCGGAGTTTATCTATTCTTTACTTCAGTTGCTTTGATATGTCCCTACGCGCATAAATTACCCGTGCAACCGTCACTTGCCTGGGAGCTTCCTCGATCCAGTAGAAAATCTCATAGTTACCGACAGACTCACGCCGATATTCGTGTATCAATGTTCCCGGAGCTCCATATAACGGCCTTGAATATGGCAACTGCGCCAAGTCCTCAAAGGTCGTATAGAAATTATCGGCGTAACGCAATGCAGCAGAACGATTTTCAAGGCTTTTGGCGATATAAGTGACGATTTGCTCAACGTCACGCAATGCCGATGGAAGAATTTCGACTTTATAGGATCCACTCCGATTCTTAGCCTTCATTGTCAAACCTTCGCAGCAGTTTCATCACCTTCAGACGCACGGTCAATCGCAGATCGCATGGCTCGCAACGCCTCCTTCGGCGAAAAACGTTGATCGGTCATCCCTTCTTCGCGCTCGGCTTCCAGCAGCGCCGAATAGACTTGGCTGTCATATTGCCGGTTCTCATACGCCTCCATGCTCATGACTACCATGTCCCCGAATCCGTTTTTGGTCAGAAACACGGGCTCTTCGCTCTGGTGAACGCTACGGGAAATATCTGCGAAATGATTACGCAGGTCTGAAACCGGCCGAATCTGTTGTGTCGCCATAGGGCACCTCCTCATCAAAATTTTAGCATAATTATGCTAAAATTAAAGCCTAATTAATAAACCGAAAGTATCTGCATATGACAAACCAGTTTATTAAATTACGTTCACGTCTCCAATATCATTGTCGCTAATCCCGACCAACGGAAAAGCCGGCCATCAGCAGAAACTACTGGTGGTCGGCGTGAATATGGTTGTCGCACAATAACCCGCACTGTCTCGCTGTCAATCCGGCAACGCATCTAGGCCATCAAGTCCAAAACTTTGACGGAATCATCGCGAGATGAGGCGACGTATCAAATCCGCCGCCTCATATATCTGCGACGCATACACGCACGAAAGATTCATTGCAATGCAGGTCTTGTAGGCGCTATCGCCCGAAGTCAGGATACGGAACGAATCCGAGTGGCGATGATAGCTCCAATCGCGCAGAAAACGCCCATTGCTAGGAAAATGACCCCGTAATTATGAGTTAGCGATACGATTGCGGCCGCGATTGTCGGTGCAACCGTCTGCGGGCCGGCGTCGGCGAAATTGATGATGCCCAAATCCCTGGCCGCCGTGTCCTTGGAAGGAAGCACGCGAGCCACCAAAGCCTGATCAACGGCGTTGTACGTACCAAATCCAATCCCGATAAAGGCGCACGAAACAAGCAGCGCCGGCCAGGAATGGACAAAGAACATTACAAGAGCCGGGATCACGAACAACAAGGCAGCAGCAATGACGAACATCTTCAGCTTGCCGAGGCTGTCTGACATGAGACCGCCCAATACAGAGCACACCAAGTTGCCGATCGTGATAACCGTGGTCACCACCGCCATGCCCGCCGTCGCGGCCTTTAGCGTGCCATTGCCGTAATGGATGTAGTCCTGAAGCATATACAGCATGTATCCGGTGACGAGGAAGTACGAGCCGATAACGCAGAATCGAGAAGCGAAAGCCAGCCAGAAATCATGGGCTGCGGACGTGAAGAGCACGTCACGGGATTTCCCGCTGCTCTTTTCGGCAGCCTTGGGCTGTTGCGCATCCGAAGCGCTCGACCATTCCTGGCGCTGTTCGGCGGTCAAGTCCTTTGTAGTGAAAGCATAAAGAACAGCCGCCAATGCGCAAATGACGCCGATGACAATATAGGAAATCGTTACGGAATTCACCTTGCCGACGATGATAACGCCTACCGTCATGCCTCCATAGCGAGCAACCCCCATGATGCCGGACATGAGTCCACGACGATTCAGCGGGGTGCGTTCCGGAATGAATGCGCTCAAATTCACCTGAATCGTATTGAGCGGCCACATGCAGACAGCCCACGTCAGTGTCAACATCCAGATTGACGAACTCCATGCCACAGGTAGCAGGAACACGAATGATAGAATGCCGCCAAGCAATATCCACAACTTACGCTTGCCGAACTTGGGATTCGTCTTGTCGGCGATCCATCCGGCAACAGGCTGGGCAATCATCGACGACAGCGCGCCAACGCTTGTCACGATGGCAAGCTGGCCCACGCGGTTGTTTGCGCCGGCGATGTTATTGGCCTGGGTGGCAAGCAACACCTGGAGCACCCCTCCATAGACAATGCACAGTCCCAAATTGGCAAGGACGAACGCGATATACGTCCATAAGCCTGGACTTTGCGGATTGTAAACACTTTCTTTCTCCTCAGACTGAACCAGTTCCGAAGTTGTATCCATGCGAATCTCCTTTGAGTAAGCAACAAATTACAATATGTAACTGATTACATTCACAGTAAAGCAGTAAGCAAAGAATATGTCAAATCGCCGATATTTTGTGTTTCTATCGAAATAAATGTACTATTCTAGAAATGTAACTGATTACATACTAATAAATAGATACCAACGAAGGAGTCTATCTTGACGTCATTGGAACATATCAAATTCGGCAACGACAAGGTGACGTTGTCCATCGCGCACGCCCCCGATATCCCGCCGTATATCGAATATCTGCGTCATGCAGACGGAACATATTCAGACATCACAACATTCCAGAATCCTCAATCGATTGTTCAGCTCGAAATGGATGGGCTGATGCAGGAGAATTTCGGATCGCGTTACTCCGAAACCTACGTGGGCAACGATCTGCGATATGCCAGTCACGAAATCGTAACCGACCACGACAAGTCAACGCTCAATGTGCACATGCGCAGCGAACATTACGGACTTGAAGTAACAGCCACGTTCACGGCTCCCAGCCAAGCTGCGGCGATCCAGGCGTCGGTGACCGTGAAGAACGCCGGCGATGAAGCCCACACGCTGACGGCGGTAAGCACGTGGTCCGCCTACGTGAATCTCGGAAAGAACAATCCCGATTCGTGGGAACTATACACAGCGGTTTCCGACTGGACGGCAGAAAATCGGTGGCGGCACGAAAACATCCGCGACTACGAGCTGGTCAAGCTGCTGAACGTCGATTCGTCATCGCTGACGCAGGGCACACTCTCAGCCACAATCACACCTGCCGGCGCGACCATGACGAGATCTTCGAGCACCAGTAGGTCCACAGGAAGCATCGAACCTGCCGGCGGCCTCGTTGATCGCGAAACAAACGACGCCGTGTTCTGGCAAATCGAAAACAACGGCCCCTGGCTCTACCAGGTTGGCGAGCGCGTCGACGGAGTGTATCTCGACCTTTACGGCCCCACCGATATCGAGCACCACTGGAGCGTTGACCTCAACCCCGGCGACAGCTGGAGCACGGTGACTGGCACGATAGCGGTTTCGGCGCAGGGCTTTGACGGTGCTGTCGACGAAATGACGCAATTCCGTCGCTTCTCCGTACGCAAGCACCCCGACCACGAGCATCTGCCGGTGATTTTCAACGATTACATGAACACCCTCATGGGAGACCCGACAACCGAACGCGAGATTCCGCTGATCGACTCCGCCGCAAAGGCGGGAGCCGAATATTATTGCATCGATTGCGGCTGGTACGACGACAGCGGTGACTGGTGGCCGTCGGTCGGCGAGTGGAACGAATCGAAAACCCGCTTCCCGAACGGCCTGGTCGAGTTGCTGGACCACATTCGAGATAAGGGCATGAAACCTGGCATCTGGCTTGAACCGGAAGCCATCGGAGTCAATAGCCCCATGGCGCAAAAGCTGCCGGAAGCCGCATTCCTGCAAAGAAACGGGCAACGGTTGAAAACCCATATGAGGTACATGCTCGACCTGCGCAACGATGCCGCCGTGGATCATCTGAATGCAGTGGTCGACCGTCTGGTGGGGACACTCGGCATCAGGTTCTTCAAATTCGACTATAACGTGAATACCGGTGCCGGCACCAGCTATGACGCGCCGAGCAGAGGCGAGGGCCAACTAGAGACGTCGAAAGCGTATCTGAAATGGGTTGATTCCCTGCTTGACCGTTACCCGGAACTGACCATCGAAACCTGCTCGTCCGGAGCAATGCGATCCGATTGGGCCACACTTTCGCACAGCCAGTTGCAATCGACGAGCGACCAGCAGGATTATCTGCAATATGCGAATATCGCTGCCGCCGCCCCGCTCATGATGCTTCCCGAGCAATGCGGCAATTGGGCATACCCGAATGAGACGATGACGCTCGCAGAAACTGAATATACGATGCTGTGCGGCATGGTCGGGCGGTTGTATCTCTCCGGCTATCTGACGAAAATGCCTGTAGATCAGTTCGCTCTGGTGTCCAAGGGACTCGATGTCTACAAGAGCATTCGCAAGACCATCAGTACGTCAGTTCCGTTCTGGCCGACCGATGTGCCGCAGTGGCGAGACAACATCGTCACATTCGGACTCAAAGCCGCTGATGGATCAGGACTGCTCGCGGTATGGAACAAGAACCACGATTCCCAAGCCTTCTCCTTGCAACTGCAGGGAGCAAACGCGAACTTCAGCTCCGTTGAGGAAATCTTCGGCGGCAAGGCGACCAGTACTTGGGATGCAAAGCAACAACGTCTCACTATCACGCCCACACAGGCCACGGGTCCGTTCGCCGCACTATTTGCCGTGCGCTACTAAGTAACGGACTCCGCCGCACGGGTGGAGGAGTGCATATATAATCCTTCTCAGGGAAGATGCATTCCAGGAGAAGGATTATATATATGCCTCAAGGCTTCAATGGGTTACCTTCGATGAAGGACGTGGCTCGACTTGCCGGCGTTTCAACGGCGACGGTCTCACGTTATTTCAATAGCCCAGAAAAAGTTAGCGAGCATACCCGCTCAAGGCTCGAAACCGCAATTAATCAGTTGAATTATCAGCCCAATCTCATTGCGCGCGCATTTTCAACAGGCTCGAATCACTGCATCTGCGTATTGACCGACAACACGACACTTCTAGGGTTCTCCAGCGTTCTCGGCAGCATCATGGAACAGGCGAAGCTCTTGGGCTATGCCCTCAATATCACTTTGCTGGAATCGGACCATCCGGCAACGATGCTGGATACCATGCACCAAATCGAGTTAATCAGCCCCGAAGGCTTGATACTGATAGCCTTCGACCAAATCGGTACTGCCGCTTTGCCATATCTGCCAAGCAATATTCCATCAATTGCCATTACACCCGACTTAACGGATACGACTCTCAATCAGATTTCGCTAGCCGCATTTTATGGCGGATATTCGCTTACCACCTATCTTCTTAAACTCGGACATCGTACCGTCTATCACGTCTCGGTTCCTACGAATCAGGGTGGACGAAGCCGTCAGGCCGGGTGGCTTTTGGCCATGCAAGAGCACCATCTCATTGCTCCAGCGCCGATTAAGGCTACATGGAGCCCCACCACGGGGTATCACATTGGCAAGCAGTTAGCCGCAATCGACGACGCAACGGCCATTTTCGTCGGCAATGATGAAATCGCCATCGGCGTCATCGGAGGATTGCAGGACGCCGGCAAGAAGATTCCGGAAGACGTCAGTGTCGTAGGATTCGACGATCATCCTCTTGCCCAAGTCATTGTTCCTCAGCTGACCACCTATCACATGCGCTTCGCCGACGCCGGTAAGCGAGCCATCACATCATTGCATGAACTCATTACCGGTGGGGCGAAAAGCAAGACAGCGGAACCTCTCAAACTCGAATTACGCGGAAACGTGATCCTGCGGAAATCAGCACAGGCGCCGCGCTGATTTTCGTTTGCTGCGGCGACTTAATGGCCTCCCTCATCGGGAATGCACGTTTCTTGCATTGCCATGAAAACCACATTTGGGTTATAGGCTGAAATAATTAATTTCGCCAACATCGCCTTACCGATGATGCCCCGTCATGCTTACGTGGCCAAAAGCAGTTCAGCACCATACGACATATATTCAAAGGCCGCACACAGAGCTCGCACTCTCCCACTGGGTATCCTGCCGTCGTAAACCACAGCTTAGACTACCTTGCTATTGACGGTTCCATTCCTTGTAGACCTGGCTGCGGTGCTGCACGTCCAGCGCGAGGATGACCAGCTCGCCGCGCCTGATGTCGAGAATCACGCGCCAATCGCCAACCCTGTAGCGCCACAGCCCCTTCAACGGGCCGGAAAGCGCTTTGCACGGCTTGGTGGGATCGTCCAGGGACGCGAGCCTGTTCAAATCGCGCAGCACCTGCGCGGCGACCGTTTTGTCGAGTTTCTTCAGCGATTTGAGAAATCTTCTGGTAGCCCTCAGCTCCCACGGGTTCACGCGCCGATGTCCTTACGTTCCAGCCCTAGGTAGCCCAGCGTCTCGTCAAGGCCGTAGGTCGGCAGTGCTCCGTTGCGCGCACGCTCCGCCTCGTCGGCGATGGCGTACTCGTACTCAAGCCGGTCGATGTTGTCCTCCACCGATTCGCGCACGTAGTAGCTCGCGGGCCGGCCCGTCGATGACGAAAGCCGGTCAATGCGCTGCTTGAGGGCCGCAGGGAGCCTCACACTCAATACGTTCGAAGTCATGTAAACATGTATACACCTATGTGCGTTCCTGCGCAAATGAATCAGCGTTCGGCGTCATGCCCTTTGAACACCTCTTAAAGCGTGAGACATGGACCTCCCAAGCTATTTTTCCAGACAACGTACACTTCGACGGTTTGCAAATCTTCCAGATGAACTCTGCGATTTGCCAAACACTATATCTGTGCCACCTACGACAGAGCTGAGCTGGAAGTAAAATTCACTTCCGCTCGGGGAACGTGCGGATTTGCGGGGGCTGGTAGGTGGCGGCGAAACGGGTGATCTCGTCGACCGAATCGGTGACCAGCAGCTTCGCGCGGTCAGCCGCGGTGAGGAAACCGGCCGAGACCATGCTGTCGAACATCTGCGCAAGCGGCTGCCAGTAGCCGTCGAGGTCAAAGAGCACGCAGGGCTTGTTATTCAGACCAATTCGCGACGACGAAAACGCCTCCGCAATCTCCTCGAGCGTGCCGGGGCCGCCCGGAAAAGCGATCAACACATCGCCCAGCTCCATCATGCGGCGCTTGCGCACGTCCATGTCGTCGACGACCTCCATCGTCGTCAGACCCGTGGCGCCGGCGTTGCGGTCGATGAGCATCTGCGGCATGATGCCGTGGACCTTGCCGCCACCGTCGAGCACCGCCTGCGCGACCGTGCCCATCAGCCCGACGCCGCCACCGCCGTAGACCAGCTCGCCGTCGTTTAGCCCGGCGATCCACTTGCCGAGCCGCGCAGCCGCAGCCGCATACTTCGGATCGTTGCCACTAGCCGCGCCGCAATACACCGTGATCTTCATCCCGTTCTCCTTTATCCTTACCTTCATTGACCGCCAAAACATGCTTTATGAGCGTTGTCATGCCCCACATTGCAGCCATTCACGTCTTAATAATACTTACCGCTGATGTCTATTGAACGTCCTGTACATATAACACAGCGAATAATCCAGTAATCTTCCCATCAAAATGCTTCGACCGCTTTATATACCTATCGTCTCAAAACCGCCTCAAAAATCGTCCACGATACGAAACGAAGCCGATAAACCTTTCTCCCGTCACGCATACTGCCAATAAACGGCATTGCCGCATGATGTTGTCCACAAGATTTTGCGGCGCACGCCGCGAAACCCACAAGGGGTAAACGAGAAGGGACAAAATGATGAAATACGGCATCATCGGTGCTGGAGCCATGGGATTCAGGTATGGCGTGCTGCTGCAAGAGCTGGCGCATCAGCCGGTGGATTACGTCGAGATCTGGGAGCCGAATCTCAAGAAGGTCAAGGAACAAGGCGGCGTCTACGTCTCGCGCGACCACGAAAACCGTCACCTCGTCAAAGCCAATATCTATTCGCCCGAGGAGTACGCAGCCAAGGGCGGCAATCCCGACCTCTGGATCATCATGGTCAAGCAGATGGATTTGCAAAACTACCTCACCCGTTGCGCCGACGCCGGCCTTTTCAAGGACCACCAAGTCGTCTTCAGCGCGATGAACGGCTGGGGCCACTTCGAAAAAATCCGCAAATACTTCCCCAAAGAGCGCATCTACGGGGGCACTGCAATGGTCGCGAGCGCCTTCAACGGCCCAGGCGACGTCGATTTCATCGGCAAGCCGGGCGCCGGCACGATGCACATCTGCGCGATGACCGAAGAGGTCACCCCGGTGGAAAAGGAATTCGTTGCCGACCTCGACAAGACCGGTTTCAACCCGCAGATCACCCAGAACTTCCGCGGTACCTGCATGGCCAAGGTCATCTTCAATTCGGTCATCAACTCGCTGTGCACGATGTACCAGATCACCATGGGCCAGTTCGTTTCGTATCCCGGCTACAAGGAAATGGCCACGCAGCTGATCAACGAGGCCTACGACGCGCTCGAACGTTCCGGATTCCAGCCCATCCAGACAGGCGCCGAAGCCATCGAAGAGATCGATTACGTCAGCCGCGTCGCCAACCCGTTGCATTACCCGTCTATGTACCAAGACATGTCGAAGGGCCGCAAGACCGAGGTCGACTACATTAACGGCTACATTGCTCGCGTCGGCCGCGAAAACGACTGCCCCTGCCGCGTCCAGGAATTCCTGACCCACGGAGTCCACGTCGCCGAACTCGCCTTCCAAATCCACAAGAAGGAAGCCGAAGAAGCCACAGCCACAAAGTAACCAGTTTCGATAACAGGGAATCAGCTATTTAAGGCTGACCAAACTCGTTAGCACGTTGAAAGCGACGATTGAGATTCTCAAAACGTCGCTTTCAACGCGTTTTTATATCTGTATGACAAACGACATAGCTAACTTTTATACTCTAAAGACGCAGTCTCCTAGCCGATGAAGACCAAAGCGCCGAGGCTCAGCGCGAAAACGAAGCAAACCGGGGTATATAGCCGCGTATCCCAGTAAGCGAAAACCGTGTCACGTTCGCGCTTGAAGATGCCGACCACATTGGTTTCGCCGATGAAACGGACAAAGAACACGAGCGTTGCCACGCCAAGCAGCACGCGCACGACGATGTTCGGGCTCACCCAGTCCCAAATAAGCAGCGTTATCTGCACCACGAAGCAGAAGACCACACCCCACGCGGCCCAAGCCGGCGGCTGATCCCCTGCCTTGACGTGCATCAGATGCGGCTTGTAGTTGTGCTTGTATGCAGGCAGCACGTATTCGGTCAGTTTCGTCCCGCCGCAAGCCCAGTAAGCGTGCACCGAAAGGATGGCCAGACTCATCACGATATCGAGCACGATAAGGATATGTTTCAGCAATTCCATACGTTCCATGCTATCGTAATCGAAAATTCAGCCCTCTCACTTTCTGTGATGAAGTTGCCAAAACAGTTGAGATACAGCAAAATCATCAATGACTTAAAATCCCACAAACCCTTCTGCCAGCAAGGATTAAAAGAACTCTGCAGCTATCGTTTTCAATCATCACCCATTCACCAACTGTGATAAGTCTTTTGCGATAACACAAGGCGGCTCAAACTTTGCCTCATCAGAGCAGAGTGCACAAATAGTCCGCCAAAATCGGTCTGAAATTGGCGGATTATCGATATCAAAATAGGCCAAGGATGAACAGTTTAGAACACTAGTAGGCGCTCAAAAACCATTCAGCCCCTAAGCATTCAGTCCACGAAAACGTACTTCGACAGCCGCTCCATCGCTTCCTTGACGCGGGAAAGCGGGAGGGCGACGTTCATGCGGATGGCGCACGGGGCCTTGAACTGGCGGCCGTCCTGCACGGCGACGCCGACGTTCCATGCACGCTTTAAGAGCTCGTCGAGCGTGACGTTGTGGTCCTTGCACCAAGCGGAGCAGTCGAGGAAGAGCATGTAGGTGCCCTCGGGGTGACCGAACGTGACCTCCGGGAAATGCTCGGTGAAGTAATCGCATACGTAATCGATATTGCCGGTGAGCACTTGCCTCAGCTCGTCGACCCACTCTTGGCCTTCGGGCTTGTAGGCGCCGATCAGCGCGTGCATCGAGAGCACATTCATGGCGTTGTACTCGGGTTTCATACCCTTCGATGTAACACGGTCACGCAGATACTTGTTGTAGATAATGTGGTACGAACCCACGAGACCGGCCAGATTGAAAGTCTTGCTCGGTGCATACATCGCGGCGACGCGGTTGCGCGCGTCCTCGCTCACCGATTGGGTCGGAATGTGCTTGTGGTCGCCGAGGATGATATCGGACCAAATCTCATCGGAAATGACCACGCAATCGTTTTCGCGATAGACCTCCATCGCCTTTTCGATCTCCCAGCGTTCCCAAACGCGACCGCAAGGATTGTGCGGGCTGCAGAAGACGGCGACGTGGATGTTGTTTTCCTTGAGCTTCTTGTCCATGTCGTCGAAGTCCATACGCCAGATGCCGTTTTCGTCGCGCTTGAGCGGCGAATGGACAATGTGATAGCCGTTGGATTCGATGGCGTTGGTGAAGCCGACGTAGGTCGGGCTATGCAGCAGAACGGAATCACCGGGCGCGGCGAAAGCGGTTACGGTGGAGAC
Organism: Bifidobacterium sp. ESL0732; assembly: GCF_029395535.1. Taxonomy (NCBI): domain Bacteria; kingdom Bacillati; phylum Actinomycetota; class Actinomycetes; order Bifidobacteriales; family Bifidobacteriaceae; genus Bifidobacterium; species Bifidobacterium sp. ESL0732. Next base: position 2,332,822 of record NZ_CP113920.1, read on the forward strand.
GACCCCGCCCAAAACGCCGTTTTCGTAACCGATATCTTCCGGCTTCAGTCCGGTAACACCGTTGCGCGTCCTCTGCCAGTCGATAATCGAATTAAAGTACTCGTCAGTCGGACGGAAGTAGCCGAACGCGGGGTGCTTGGCACGCTCGATAATCGCATCCTGAATCGTAGGAACGGTGGCAAAATTCATATCGGCGATCCACATCGGAATGATGTCGAATCCATCTTTCGGCGCTGCGGGCGCGAACCCAGGCTCCTTGCCTAACCCATCAACCGCGACGGCATCCTTGCCGTGCCTGTCCATAATCGACGTGAAATCGTACTTCATAATCATTCTCCATTCGCATAACGATTAACATTCCTATCGTAAACTCAAAAATCCGTGACACACGAGCACATTCCATACAACAAACAAACTAAATCCGCCACAGACAAGCCACTAAGAGCAGCTCAACGGCCCAAAAACGGCGCGAAAATAAAGAATCACCATTAATAAGCCGCTAATCGACAGCCAGCGGCTCTTTTATGGAGGGGATAAGCACAAACCCGCCACTAATAACCCACTGGATACCAGCAAACAGCTTATTTATGACACAAACCGAACGGGCATAGAGGCAGCAGCGAGCTAGCAGACAAGGGACGTGGCGGACAAGCACAAGCGGGGGCATCCGCCGTCCGCCAGCAGCGGTCGTTCGGTTCTGAGCTACTCCTCCTCGGCAACCATATCCTCCACGGATTCGCCATAGAAGTCGATGATACGGTCAACGTAGGGGCCGAGGATGGCGTTGGGCATACTGAAAATCTCGTGGACGGCGGGCTCCACGCGCTCCAATACGACGTCGCCGCTTTCCACGCGAACACGCTGAACAAAGCGGTTTTGCGCCGCGTTATGCACCCACGTATCGCGTCCAGCCTGGAAAAGAAGAATCGGCGTCTCGATGCGCGAACAAGCCTCACGCGAAAGAATCGCGTGCGACATCTTCAGCGCCTGATTGACCCAACCGAAGGTGGCCGCGTTGGTCTGGTAATGCCGGTCATTCTTGCGCCAATCAAAATACCATTGCACACGCGATTGCTCGGCGCCTTCATAACCCTTGAGTTTCATGGTCGGCGAGAATTCCGTCTGCCCAGGTGCGCGATGCCGCGAAAGACCCACAGCGCTGGCGAACGCGGTGGCGGGGCCGGCAATCGAATTGGGCAGGCCCGTCACCGGTTCGATCATCGGCGAGGAAAGCACGGCACGATTAAAGAGCATGGGGAAACTTTCGAGCGTCGCCGCCCCTATGCCGCCGCCCATCGAATGCGAATAGAGGTGCATCGGCTGGTCGCCTGCGTACTGCCGTCCGACGGTCTGCGAGAACTTGGCCAAATCCGCTACATATCGGCGCCAATCGTCGATCCAGACCAATGAGGGGTTTGAGACGTCGCGCACCGAATAGCCATGACCGCGATGTTCCAGAATGCAGACGGAATAGCCGGCAAGCAGGAAATACCACGCCATCTCGGCGTGCTTGGCCGCGAATTCCGTGAAGCCGAACGAAAAGACGATGGCCCCACGGAACTTGGCGCTGGCACCGTCGATATTGAGGGCGTCGAACTTGTGCGCGTCAAAGCAAACGTAGTGCAATTTGCCGGGCGTCGGCGGCGCGGTCAGCGATGAAATGCCGAAGAGCTTGCTGTGCATGATTCGTTGCTCTTCTTCCTCGTCAGGCCCGGTATCAATGCCGGCTCCGCTAATGCCAATTCCCGCGTCACCCATGCCGATATGGGTGGTGCCGTTAGCGTCGTTTGCAGTATTCGCAGTATTAGAGGAAGCCGAATTTGCGGTTTGAGAATTGGCATCGGCCTCGTTACCACCATCGGCAGTATCGGAATTACCGATATCGCCCGAAATGCTTTGAGACGCACCACTTTGTGCCGTGAAGTTATCCGAATCGATGTCAGATACCCCGGCAGGCGACATCCACCCTTCCTCACGACATTGCGCGAGCGCCGGGAGTACGGTATCGCGCATCACGTCGGCGTAACGGTTCTCGTCAATCAACGGCATATGCATACGGCCAAGTCTATCCGCACCCGCTGGCACGTTTCACGTAGATTTCGCGCTCAATCATATATCAATTCAAACGCGAGGCGAAAGCAGCGAAACGATGCTGTCTCGTCAAAACCTCGCTCAGCCTTTAATTCCCAGCGCATCGTAGAGGAAGTCGCGCTGGAGGGTGAGCAGGTTTTCGGCGACTTTGGGGTCGTTGGTCATGTGGGTGATGCCGGTAAGCGGCAGGTAAGTGTGGGGGCGGCCGGCCTCCATCAGCGCCTTCGAGAGCCGCAGCGAGTTGGCGATGCTGACGTTGTCGTCGGCGAAACCGTGGATGAGCATCAGCGGACGACGCAGCTTGGGGGCGTCGGCGACGATGGAGTTACGCTCGTAGACCGCCGGATCGAGGCCGAGGTAACGTTCGGTGTAATGCGTATCGTACAGCGTCCATTCCGTCGGCGGCGCACCGGCGCAGGCCGCACGGAAGACGTCGGGAGCATCGAGCACGGCGAGTGCCGAGAGGAATCCGCCGAACGACCAGCCGATCATCGTCACGCGGTCGAGATCGGCTTCGGGCGCGACCTGCGGCAGCGCATGCACGGCTTCCACCTGGTCGTCGAGCGACACGTACTTCATGTCCTCGAACATCTCGCGATCCCACTTCGGGCCGCGGCCGGTGGTGCCGCGGTTGTCGGCGGTGACCACGATGAAGCCCTGATCGGCCCACCACTGGGCCTCCCAATAGTTGGCCTGCGAGAAGGTGACCTGCTGGAATCCGGGGCCGCCGTATGGTTTCATCAGCACCGGCAACTTGGCGGCGGCGGCGAATTTGCTGGAGGCACTCGGACGGGTGATGGCGGTGAACATACTATGCCCGCCGATGCGCACAAACTCGGTGTTCGGCGTGAAACCGGGGGTTTCGGCGTGGCTAGCAATCGGGGCTTCCGCCATGTATCCGGAGTCGTTTGTCAGTACGTTGTCAGTACCAATTTTCTTGGTTTGATTGACAGATTCATTTCTAGCGAGCTTGCTCCCCAACCCGTCAGCGACCGTAGAACCGTCAGCATGAACCATATTGGCTTCGCCATTCTCAGCCGTAGGAGCCGCTGCAACCGAAACTTGCAACGCATGCACCATCACCGAACCGGGGCGCACCATATCGTGACCGGACACGACGATGCCATCGCCGGAACGACTGGCCGTCCACACACCCGGCGCAGCAGTGATGGGCGTGATGGTGCCGTCAAAATCGATGGTGACCACATCATAGCTGCGGGCGTCGTGCAGCGCCTCGTCGCCCTGCCAAGCCGCGGGGACAGCAGGAAGCGAGCCGCGTTCCGAAGCGATCTCCATGGCGTCGCTGTCGATGCCCGAATCCGTTCCGTTGGACGCGGATACGTTCGTAGAGACGCTGGAATCAGCGCCACTACCAGCTTCCAGCGATCCGCTCCCAGCCTTGCTCAATGAAGCAGACGCACTCGTATTTACCGCGTCTTCAACCTCGTGCGGCGTGCGCTGCACCACCGCGAGCACGTTCTCGTCGCTGACGTCCAGCACTTCGCGCACCTGCCAGTCGACGGGCGTGAACGGCTTGCCGTCGACGGTCAGCCGGTTGGTATCGGCGTCCATGTCGTTCAGCGCACAGACCAAGCGGCCATTGGGCGTGAAGGCCGGAGTTCCGAGCACGAGATCGATCCACTGGTCGTTGGCATGCTCTTCCAGAACGCGGGTGCGTCCGTCCGGCTGAACTTCCAGCACCTGGTCGCGCGTCTGTCGACGGTTCTGCACCAGCACTAACGGCTCGTGACCCGCCTTCCAACTCACCGCCGCCACGTATTCGTAACCCTCGCGGTCCCACGAAACATTCTGCACGTCACTGCCCGCGTAACGTCCATCACGCTCATCATCGAACTCGAGGTGAGCCAGCATCAGCCGCGTGATGGCGTTCTTGGTGAGCGCACGCGCGTAACGCCGGCCGGCCGCAGGCTTGTCGGGATGGGCCGGGTCACTGATATACCACATCGGTTCCGGAGAACTGTCATACATTTCGAAGAGCAGGCCACGAGAATCAGGTGCCCACCAGAAGCCGTCGTAACGGTCCATTTCCTCGCCGGCCACGAATTCGGCCAACCCGATTTTCAGCGTTCCGCTCGGGTCGTTGCCGACACTCCACACCGTGCTGAATCTGTCGCCGGAAGCGTTGGTTTCGTTGACATCGCCGGCAGCGCGGGCCTCTTGCACCTCGGCCGCGCAGGTGTGCGGATGCGAAGTATAAACATGACGAGCAGCACCATTCCCATTACCGTCAGCACTGTCGACACTATCAATCCCGGCATCGCCCCAATCGGCGATATCCACCATCACCAGCCGCGTGCCAGTCGTGTAGGCGATATGCCTTCCGTCCGGCGAAATTCGCGGGTTTAGCACCGGCAGCCACTTGCTACTATTCGACGAATCCTTCGAATCGTCCACAGCCGCACCATCGTTATCGCCGCCGCAGATACCAAAATCGCTGTAATCCGCAACATTCTCCTGCCCATTGGAGCGCCCATCGACACCATCATCGGCATCCCCGCCGCCAATCGCAATTTGCCGCGTGCAAGCGCCATCGCCGTCCTCGTCGATCTCGCTGACGAACAGCTGCCCATTGATGGTGAAAGCAACGCGACGCCCCACACTATCAACGGAATACGAGACGATGCCCTGCCCACCTTCGCGCGCACGTTCACGCCGCGCTTTCTCCTCGGCCGGCACATCCTCGTTGTCGGCGTCGGCCAGCAGTTCGCGCGGATCGGCCAGCAGCACCTCACGATGCGAGCCGTCACCGCCAATCACGCTGATCCACAGTGAGGTGACCAGGTCCTCAGCCCCGTCCGAACGCAGAAACAGCGCCTTCGACCCGTCACCAATCACCGACGCAGCCCGCGGCACCCCGCCCGTAAACCGCAGCGAACGCGCCTTCCGCACCGGAAACTCCGCAATCATCTTCGCCTGCGAATCCAAATCTGCATCATTTTCGGTCTTATCTAAAGTCATGTTTCCAGTATAGAAACTGCACCCATACCAGTACGGAGCCACCCAAAATAACTTGGAAACCTTCCACAACTTCAGTGATTCCAACAAGTCCAGCAACTTCAACTAACTTAGCCCGCTAAACACAACGGACTCGAAACTCCGTTAAGCTATTTTTACTTTTATGTGTTAATATAAGGACATATTGTCCTACGAACAACACATAAAGAAGGGGCCATGAACCCAAAACAGTTGAAGGGAAAACGGGAAAAATTGGGTCTTACCCAAAAGGATTTCGCCGATGCCCTAGGCCTTGGCCGCAACGGTGACCGCACCCTGCGCCGTTGGGAAAACGGTGAAAGCAAGCCTTCACAAATCGAAGCAAATGCCATCATGAATTTTGCGCAGAATATCCCGTTCCCCAACATCTCTGCGGAATCAGCAAAGTTCACTTTCATCGACTTGTTCGCCGGCATTGGCGGCATCCGCATCCCCTTTTCGCAATTGGGCGGCAGATGCGTCTTTTCGAGCGAATGGAACAGTTTTTCGCAAAAGACCTATCGTATCAATTACGGCGAAACTCCCAAAGGCGACATCACGGCAATCAAAAGCTCCGATATACCAGATTTTGATGTCCTACTGGCCGGCTTTCCCTGCCAGCCGTTCTCTCAAGCCGGCCTTCACAAAGGTTTCAGCGACACACGTGGAACGTTGTTCTTCGAAATCGAACGCATTCTCGAGGACAAAAGACCGAAGGCATTCTTACTCGAAAACGTCAAACAGCTTAAGGGTCACGACCACGGCAACACATTCAAGGTCATCCTCGAACACCTCGATAAACTCGATTATTCCGTGGACTATAAGGTACTGCGCGCCGCCGATTTCGGAGTACCCCAGAATCGTGAACGCATTTATATCGTCGGCTTCGACCGCAAGCGCTTTAGTGAAGATACGGGTTTCACTTTCCCAGAGCCTCCCTGCACACCGACCAGAGTCGGGGACATTCTAGAAGACAAAGTCGATGAAAAATATACGATCAGCGACAAACTCTGGACAGGTCACCAGCGCCGAAAAGCCGCAAACCGCAAAGCCGGCAAAGGATTCGGCTATTCTCTGGTAACCGCCGACAGCGAATATACGGGCACACTTTCCGCAAGATATTACAAAGACGGTTCCGAGATTCTTGTCTCCCAAGGCGACAAGAAGAATCCGCGCAAACTCACTCCCAAAGAATGCGCAAGATTGCAAGGTTTCCCCGGTAATTTCATTATTCCTGTCTCCGACACGCAGGCCTACAAGCAATTCGGCAATAGTGTCGCGGTACCTGTGATCAGGGCGGTGGCCCAGCAGATGGCAAAGGTCTTTCTCGCCTAGTCCCTGTGCTTCGACGATTGACTCTCAGCAGTTCTCTCACCTAGCTCTCAGAAATCTCAACACCTAGCCTTCAGCGACCCCGCGCTTCAGCGGTCGCTTTCGCTGGCTTTCCCATGGAAGCCGTTCTTAAGCCCTTTAGACCTGCACTTTAGCGATCGGCCGTCAGAGGAGTGTGAAGCTTTTCCCGAATCACATCAAGCCAATCGTCGCTTGGCACATACTTATGGCTTGCGTATGATTCCATAGCCTTCTTGGCATCGATAGTGAAGACCGGCAAAGGCCGCCAATCCAAGAGACCGATCTTAGCCGTGCCGCGAAACCTGATACCACTGCCCGAATAGTCTGGCATGATGAAGGCGTTGCATGTTTCTTTGATCCCTTGAGCGCCAACACCTTTCTGAAGTAGATGCGCCCTGATGGTGTCCTCATAGTAATACTGTTTGATGATGTCCGGGCCGCCAGGCAGCGAGTATTCGAAATCATAATACTTCGCGTCCAGAATGAAGAAGGTTTCGTTCCTTTTCAGCAATACATCCGGAATCTGCTTCTTGTATTCCTCGTCAAAACTGCTCTCATCTTCATCTTCCGCTTCCGCAAGCTCTTTCTGTTTCGCCCGCATCTCCCACTTCGGTTGCGGGAGAAAATCCGGTTCATAAAACCTGCTGTCATCCTTGAAGACATGCTTACAGATACGCTCCCAAACGCGATGGTATTTGGTCACTCCGAACATATTCTGATTCTTCGGATTGATCTTCGCCTGAATGTACGCCTGCATATAGCGGATAACGCTCATCTCGCGATCGGAAAAAGACGAGGAAAGCTCGCGTTTCAATATCCTCAGCGCCTCGTCCTGGTCGAATGGGAGCCAATCGGCGTCCTTGCTGAATATTTCACCCAAGGCCTTGGGAGAAACCTGCGAGGGATGGAAAAGCCAGCCCCAGCGCCGGTAGCAATCTTCAATGCAGGCTCGATGAATCATGATCAGCGGGTCAAAGGCGTCGCTCGAAGACGCCACCAATATGGGCGACGGATAAAAGGGACCCGACTGCGCGAATATCGCTGGGGTGCGCTGGATCGTTCGGGGCCAATCGATCCTTCCATTGCTGTTCCGTTTTCTTACCTTTTTGCGCCGCCGCAGTAATCCGTCCCGCTCAAAATCCTCCAGCAAATGGATAGCCGCGCCCAGCCCATTAGGATTACTTTCATCATCTTCCGCGAATAAGAAATCATCGACCGCATACTTCGCCCTATTGGAATCCTCGCGGTAAAAACGCAACAGCACCTGCACCAACAGTGGCAACGATTTGATCGCCGCCTTTTCGCAATCGGAATCCGAATTGCAGCCCTGCAGGCTGCGCTTGGGCAACACCACGATAAAATCGTGTTCCAGAACAATGATGCCACAGTAGTCTAGAGACGCCTCACCCTTGCTGCCATTTACATTCACGATTCTGGAATAATCACTATCGGAGACACTCAGCAGTGTCTGAATGATTCCGAATTTTTTGGCCTCCTCTTCAGCTTCTTTCGCTGGATCCTTTTCAGAGACTTTTTTATAGTGCATGCCGTCTTCAAGCACCCAAAAATTTGCCTTCATGACTCCACACCTCTCACCGATCGACATCGACGGAACTGCCGTCACACGAAACACCAGCAATCAACACGCCTTTCCAACAAACAAAGAAAAGCATTGGCCTCATTGGTCTTCGCCATCGTCAGAGTCATTGTCAACAAAAACATTCGAAACTGCACCTTCCGAACTTACTGGATTATCCCCGCTCCCAGCATCGGCCTGCGATTCGTCTTGCCGTTGTCCTGCACCGAGATCGTCGAGATTCCCACTGGTTGCGTTGCTGCTATCATCCGCATTACTGGCATTGTTACCAGCAACACCGTCACTGTTGGCATCGTCAAGGGCAGCATTGCCGCCGGTGGTATTGTCTGCACTATTAGTAGTACTACTTGTGGCGTTGACGCCATTCCTGTCAGGCAAATTGAGTTCTTTCAGGACTTCCTTTTTGCCGTATTGATCAAGCACCATGGCAAGCGTGGGAACAGCATCGGTATCAAAGAACTGATCGCGCTTGTTGCGCACCACGTCGTCCCACAAGTACATCAAAACCTTTTTGAAAGCCTTGTCGGCATCGCTAGATTCAGTCAGGGAATCCTTATTGATAAAGTACTGGCCAATCAGCCGGTCTTCCGGTACCCGCAAAGCACGAAGATGCTCGTTAATGGCCGTCAGAAGATCGAACAGCGAACGCTTGGCGCCGGCATACATAATTTCTGTGCTCTTCAGTTTCGTGTTCTCGCTCAAATTAACCGGCAGATATTCGAGATTCCACCGGCGCTTGAACGCCGAATCCAACAGTGTCACCCCCTGATCGGCACTGTTCATAGTGGCCCAGATTGAAAGATTCTTTGGGATTCTCAGTTCCTCACCCTCAGAAAGAACATGGTTCGCACGCAGATACTCTCCCAGCTCCTTGGAAGGTTCGATTCCGTAAACGCTTACACCCTTCTCATCGCGATCAAGAAGCTGGAAAATGTCGCCGAATACCGCTGCGGCATCAGCTCGGTTGATCTCTTCAATCACCAGATAATACTGGTCCGAATCGGATGACGCCTTGACCAAGGCATTGGTGAACGGGCCCGGAACGAATTGATAATCAATCGTCGGAGACCCTGGAACGTCGGCAACCTCGCCGGATACCGTAACCAATTTTTCTTCGTTTTGGCCATCGCCGGTATCAGGCCTATAGATTGGCACAGGCTTGTACGAACCGACAAAATCATAATACGAATACTCAGGGTGGAATACCACGCGGATTTCATTCTCCCTGTTGCCTTGACCAATATCTTGTTGCAGCCTCCAGCTTTTACCTGTCCCAGGAGCGCCTGAAATAATCCTGTTAGTCCCATGATCACGGTTCGTATCTGACATTGTCTCGCGGTTCGCCTCAAACAGTGGCGCTTGTTCCCTTAGATTTTCTTTCGCATCAAGATATAACTTGTTATCCTTCGACATATCATCGACAACACGCATTACCGTGCCTGACGACACTGCGACAAGATTCAGACTTGGCAATACTCGCGAATCTGCAGCATCTTGCTTTCGCCCTACTGCCCTACCATCGTTATCGACAAGAAAAGAAAGAAATAATTCGACGTTCTCATCTAATGTATTATCCGCAGCACCATCATTACGAAGTTCTGTTTTCACCTCTTCAGCAATCGGCGCTTCGACACTACTCGATAACCCGCCCAGCGAATAAGCAGGTGAATCACGTAGATATTGTGTTGCTTTTTCGACATCGGCTTTACCTGTTGAAGCAATAACCGCATGTTTTACATTATTTACAGAGAGTAAAGCTTCATAGCGCGCAAAAGCTTGATAATAACGAACTGCGTATGTCGCTTGAAGAAAGTCGGCGCTAGTAATCGACTCTGTTTGGCTACTATTATTACCTTTCCCTCTGAAAACAATAAATTCTTGGCATTTAAAAACAACCTTGTCCTTATTTAGGCGTTCTAAATCATCAAGAACGGTATCGTTTAACCGGTAATGACCGAATCGGAAGCCTGCAGCTTCATCCTGCATCTGCTTTTTCAACTGAGCCAGATCAGGCAATAAACCAGTTTCTTCCTCAATGTATTGGTATCTCTCGCTCATAGCCTCTCCTAGCTAGACACTGTATTAACCTTTAAAACTATGATTTATTATCTCACAGAAAATTAAATACCCCTTGATATGAATCGCACAAAACCGCAGGAGTGTGAAAACCAAGCCGCCTTCCCGCAATCTGGACAGTCCCTTTCAACACTAAAAAGTCAGCACAGCCACTGGCCCGAATTAATAAAGCAGAAATAAGATAAGCCTTTTACACATACTCGTTAGCTGCTTTGTACGGAATCTGTTAATCTGAGATCGGGCTTACAGGTCTAACAAATTGGCTGGGATCCCCGCCATTTTTTCTGCGGAGTACGCATGGCAGCGCTCAGTATTTTTATTGATGAGTCCGGAAACTGCGGCCACTATCAGCCATATAACCCCAGAAGTAACTGCTTCAAATTCGTACGGTATTTAGTTGGTAACTATGGGTTTGTGAAAGTTGCTGAGTCGCAATCAGACAGTTTGGTACAGGGTGACGTACCATATATATAAAGAGTGATTTTGTGAGAAGACGAAAAAGAGAAAACGATGAAGTTTTGCAACAAATGCGGACACAAACTTGATGACGATCAGAAATTCTGCACCAAATGCGGAGCACCCGCGCCATCCGCGAGCGCAGGCGGCAACGTACCCGCACCGGCTGCCGATGGCAGTACACCTCCAGCAAGTAACAACAGCCTTCCTGCAGATCAACAGAATCAGGCACCTGCACCATCCGTACCTCTGCCTCAAAGCAGCCCACAAGGCACCTTTCCAAACCCGGCTACAGCCGAAGCTGCAACAGCAACAATGGCTCCGGTATCGGCGACCACAGCAGTCAAGACAACCAGCAAGAAGCACCTCATTATTATCATCGCGGCCATTGTCGCTGTCGCACTCGTAGCGGTAGGCGCAGGTTTCGGCACCTATAAGGCCCAGCTCTGGGGCGGCAAAACCGTGCCGGCCCCGGCCGACCTCGGTATCGCCAAATCCGGCAAAACCCACGAATTCACCGCCGCCGACGTCGAAAAATCACTGCACAAACGCGGGTTCAAAACCGTTACCAAGCAGACCTTCTCAGCCAAGCCAAAAGGCAGCTTCCTCGGATACAGAAACATCCAGGCGAACAAGCGCTACAGCGCCAGCAACCAGATCACCCTCGCCGCCTCGCTCGGCCCCGGCGTGCCGAAGGGCACCAGCGGTCAGCCCGTGCGCAAGATCCAGAAAACCATTGACGGCATGAACGTCTCGGTCCATTATTACAAAGTGATCGTCACCGACAAGAAGACGCCGGCAGACACCGTCGTCGCCTCCTATCCCGCCGACGGCCAGCCCGTCACCGACACTAAAACCGGCATCAACATCGGCGTGGCCGCACAAGGCAACGGCGTGGGCTACGACATCGTGGGCCAAGACAAGAACCAGGCCCAGCAGCAGTATGCGAGCGCCGGCTTCAACGTCACACTCAAACCCCGCTTCTCCTCGAAGGCTCGCGTCGGCAAGATCGTCGACTCCAACCCGAAACCCGGCACCGAAGCCAACGGCGGCAACCTCACCCTCTACTACGGCATCGACGCCAGCGGCTTCAAGGACGCGGTGAGCAGCAAAAATGTATTTGCACAAGACAAATCGGCGCAGTCATTTTCCGGCGACGATTTGGTGGGCGCCGCCGCACCAGTGGAAGGCAAATATTGCAATAAATCCGGCAAATGCATCGATTTAACGAATAGCCCGGATACCAGAGGCAACGAGCAGCCGCGGCTTTTCAGCTCAGAAGCCCCGGAAACACCGCGTTCTTCGAACGGAACATACGACTTTCATCATCAATTGGTGTTCTGCGGGTCCATGCAGCAGGCGTTTTGTAGTCCCCAAACCGACCCATACGCGTTATATACGAAGGATTCCGGCGCATTCGAATTAACACCTTATGATTCCGCATTCGGGTTCACTTGCGGCAATGATCTGATGCTGGACGGCACTGGCTTCTGCATCGGGGGGAAGCACGTCTATTTGGATCAGGCCGGCGAGCCAGGCGTTTCCAGCAATAATCTCTCGGGTGCCCGCTATGAAATGGGACCGTTATATGCATATTTCCCCGTAGGAGCCAATGTCCAGAAAGTCACCGATTCAGGATACTTCGACAAAGACGAGGTCTCCAAATCCGCAAAGCAGAAGGCCGTCGACACTTCACGCCCGTTCTTTATCAGGCGCGATAAGACGTTATACGACAAGACCAGTTTGGACTTTACCTCATTACAGACCCGTAACCCCTTTGAACCATTCGGCTCAGTCGGCAAGCAACCAATGGAACCGCTCAAGCCCGCACCCAGCGACGAGACCGCGTACTATCTGGTCGAGGACCCGCAGCTTGACTGGAGTTCGTTGCCGGAGTATGTCATCGGCGGCGACAAAGACGCGGCGAAGAGCGACGATAAGGGCAAGACCGCGCAACCTGCCGCCAAAGACGCCACACCTGATCAGATTTTGACCGCACTGGCGAAAGGCGATTTCACGCCAATCGCCGGCAGCTATTGCCTGAACAGCGGAGAATGCATGCAATTGAGCAAGGAAGGCGTTCTGACCGGAGTCAACAAACAGTATGACATGATCGCGCACGAAGGCAGCCATCTTTCGCTGAGTAATGGCAGTAACGGATCCCCAGATACCACTTACTCGCCGAATAAACCTTTCTTCTTCCTGACAGGGCCGGACAGCGAATACACTTGCGATGGCGGCGTCGGGCTGGACCAATGCCCGAACGTGCTGATCAACCAAATGAAGACGACCCCGACCAAGCTCCTCTACGTTTTCAAAGGCGCGGACACCTCGGCCTGGTACAAAGAAAATGATCAATCAATCAAGAATCCCGGGTTCCTATACGTCGAAGGCGCCGACGACCCGACCCAAGCTCCTACCGACAGGCCATACATCACCATCATGAACAGTCACAGCAGCACGATGATGGCTCCGCCTCACCCAGACGGCGTCTACTACCTCAAAGAATGACCAACCACCGGCGCGAAACTCGCAAGTCGTGGCTCCCCCGAGTTTCGCAAGACAATTTGGTCGTATCATAAAAATAGATCAAATCATATATGGAGCAAGCATGAGATTCTGCAACAACTGCGGCAAACGGATGGACGACGACGCACAATTTTGCACGAGCTGCGGGGCACCAGCACCCGCGGCTGCACCGAAGCAATCTCCGAGTGTTAATTCCTCGATACCAATGCCAAACAGCTCGGCATCAGGCAGCTCGACACAAAACACTGCGCCAACCACTTCGGCACCAGCTTTCATTCCTTCAAATCCTGCCGCCGGAACTACAGCAACAGCGGCATCCACAGCAACCCAGACCCGTACGAAGAAAACCCTGATTATCGTGATCGCCGCCATCGTCGTCATTGCACTCGTCGCCTCGATCGTCGGCTTCTGTACCTACAAAGCCCAACTCTGGGGCGGCAAAACCGTGCCCACGCCCTCCGATCTCGGGGTAGTCAAATCCGATAAAACGGACGAATTCAGTGCCACCGACATTGAGAAATCATTGCACAAGCGCGGTTTCAAAACCGTCACCAAGCAAACGTTCTCGGCGAAACCCCGAGGCAGCTTCCTCAAATACAGCGGTATCGAGTCAAGCAAACGTTACAGCACCAGCAGCCAGCCCGTCACCATCGTCGCCTCGAGCGGCCCCGGCGTCCCCGTTGGTACGAGTGGCAAGCCTGCGCAGAACGTCACTGACAGTCTCAAATCCATGAGCGTTCCCGTGCATTATCACAAAGTCGCCGTCTCGGCCAACGGCAAGATTAAGGAAGGCACCGTCGTCGCCACTTCACCGGCCGAGGGCAGCGCTGTCACCGACACAAAGCAGGGCATCGACGTGGCCGTGGCCGAAACGGGCGTAGACGGCATCGGCTATGACGTCATCGGCACGAATAAGGACGACGCGGAACAGCAGTACACGGACAAAGGTTTCCATGTCTGGATGGCGCCGCGCTTCTCTTCCAAGAAGATGCTCGGCAAAATCGTGGATTCCCAGCCCAAGCCCGGCAGCCAGGCTACCGGCGGCAACCTCATCCTCTTCTACGGCATCGATGCCAGCGGCATGGACAAGGCGGTGCAAGGCGACAACGACAATTATTCCGTCTATGCGCCGGCCGCCCCCGTAGGCGGAACGTATTGCACCAAGTCCGGCAAGTGCATCAATCTGGACGAGAAGGTCGAACCGCCATCCTCCTCCAGCTCCGAAGATTATGCCCCTTGGTTCTCGACCGCGAGCCAGGTGAAAAGCTCCGAGGACACAGACAACGGTTCCAGCGACGCCACCGGGCTCGGCCACGAACTGCTCTTCTGCCACACCGGCGGCGATCCCGGCTGCGCATCGCGAGCGCACAAAGACGATTACGGCACGCGCAACGAACTGTATTACCAAAACTACGGCGCTTTCGAGCTGATGGACTCGAGCATCAGCCAGATAACCTGCGGCGACAGCGCAATCGGCCGTTGGGATCCTATAGACGTTTGCGTCAACGGGCAGTTGGCCGACCGAAGTTACTCCGACGATAACCCGAAGCTGTCCGGCGCATCCTACGAAATGCGTACCCACTACGTCTACTTCCCCGTCGGCTCAGACGTCAAGGGCGTGGTCGATTCCGGTTACTTCGACAAGGCCTACGTCGACAAAGCCAAGACGCAGAAGGCCGTCGACACCTCGCGCCCGTTCTTCATCCGCCGCGACAAGACCCTTTACAAGACCACCAAGGTCGACGTGCCGAGCCTCAAAACCCTGAACCCGTTCGTCCCGGAAAACGGCGACGAGCACAGCAAAGGCAGCAAACCCGTCCCCACCAAGCCCGCACCCAGCGACGAAACCGCTTACTATTTGATCGACGCCCCCCAGCTGGATTGGGCCTCCCTGCCTGAGTTCACCATCTCGAAGGACGGCAGCAAGGCCGATCCGAAGCCCACCACGAAAAACGCGACTCCGGACCAGATCACCACAGCCGCCGAAAAGGGCGATTTCTCACTGATAGCCGGCAAATATTGCACTATTGGCAACGACTGCATCGACCTGAGCAAAACCGGAATGCTGACCGGCGGAAAACAGCATGCATCCAGTCAGCTACACCTTGGAGCAAAAGGTGAGATGTGGGCCGACACAGCCCATAACGTCGATCCGGCCTCGCAATACTTGAACTTGCTCGGTTCCGATAGCGAGTACTCGTGCGGCACAGCAACCGGCGCGGTCTGCAAGGACCATATACCTTTAAGCGATATCATCTGGCCAACCGACATGATCTATGTCTTCAAAAACGCCGATACCTCTACTTGGTATACCAGGCAAGACGACGGTCATTCGCCATTGTGGGACGCTTATAATACACAGGACGCCCTCACCAGAAGCAAACCTGCTTCGACAACCCGGCCGTACCTCTACCCGCTTGGTTACCACATGAACCCATCCCCCACCGACAGCTCCGTCTACTATTTGCAGGAATAAAAAAACATGGCGGGGACAGCAAACGGATTTTCCACCGCCTTCGTAAACCGCCAAAGTATCTTATACTTCTTATCGTATCGTTTGATAAGATAAGAAGTATAACATATAAAATAGCTTAAATCGTTGATATACCAACGAAATTCAAGCCTTAACCTTTTCTAAAATATACTCTATCTTATCAATAAATTATATTTTATCGCATTATTTTGATAAGATACGATAAGATATGATAAGATTTTAATTATGGCTAAACAAGCAAACGAACCATTGCGCGAAGGCCTCAACGTGGAATTCAAACGCGAATGGTCAGACAGCGCGAAAAAGACCTTGGCAGCTTTCGCAAACACCGATGGCGGAACCATCTACATCGGCATAGAAGACAACGGGCACGTAACCGGTCTCTCCAATCCCGACGAAGCGATGAGGCAGGCCACCCAGACCGCAGCCAACGCCATACGTCCCGATATCATCAGTTTCATATCAGTCACTACCGAAACCTTCGACGAACAACAAATCGTCAAAGTCCAGGTCAGCCGCGGCACCGATCGCCCATATTATCTTGCCGACAAAGGCCTCAGACCGGCAGGCGTCTACGTTCGTTCGGGCGCTGCGTCGATTCCCGCGAGCGAGACAGCAATACTCGACATGATCCGGGAAACCGCAGGTAATTCATTCGAAGATGCAGTCAGCCTGGAACAGCACCTTTCCTTTAACGCATTGCAGAATATGTTCAAAAGGCACGACGTTCCTCTTAGCGATAATAGCTATCGAACGCTTGGCCTCATCAATGCCGACAACCAATATACCAATCTTGCCTGGCTGCTTTCCGACGAATGCATAGCTTCCGTAAAAGCGGCCAAATTCAAAGGAACCCGTAAAACGACAATAAGCAATCGTTACGAATTCACCGGATCACTATTTACCCAGCTTGAACAGATACTCCAATTCCTGGGCCCTTACAACCGTGTCAGCTCAACAATCGGGCCGATATACCGCGAAGATTTCTATGATTATCCACCAGCTACCTTACGCGAGGCCGTGTTAAACCTATTAATCCATCGCGATTACACATATCACGATTCCGCACTTATCAGCGTTTACGATGACCGCATTGAATTTATTAATTTTGGAGGCCTACGCAAAGGCGTGGGAAAGGACGACATTATTAACGGACTTTCCTCAAAAAGAAATCCAAAATTAGCGAATATTTTCTATCGGCTCCATTTTGTCGAAGCATATGGAATGGGAATACCGAAAATCTTCGAAATGTACGAAGGATTTGAACGTCAGCCAATCATCTCCATAGCCAGCCACAGTTTCAAACTGATTCTGCCTTCTCAGCGATATGAGGGAGATGAGGCCGAAACCGGCGAACATTTGGACCGAGAAACCGCCGGAAAAGTAACCATACCTGAAGATGACTCTTCCGAACAAAGCAACCTCATATTCACTTACCTGCAAACTCACGCTTCTATCAATAGAACCGAAACAGCTGAATTGACAGGGCTTTCCAAGCCAACAGCCTCTCGCCTGCTTCGCTCGCTTGTCGAGAATGGAACCCTAAAACGCATAGGCAAGGGCCCATCCACAAGATATATCCCGAAACGCATCGGCACGCAGCCGAAAACTGCGTACAAAATCAAAAAATGACGAAGAGTATCGTTGAAAAGCAGCGGATGCTTTCGGACTTTAGGAAAGTCTGAGGGCCGAAAACGCCCCGCAGCTTTTTGAGTACAAAAACCGCGAGGCGTATCGTGACCGAATTATTCTAACTGTGGAATACCAGCTTATTACTGCTGCAATTGACGACGAATGACATAAACACCGTAGGGACCAATCGCCATCTGGCCTTTGATCTCTTCGCCCGTCAGCACATTGGTTCCGCACAAATCCCCAGGCAAGATAAGTTGCGAGGAATCCGGACCGTCGTTGATGACGAACGTCAGCGCGTAACCGGTTGCATTTTGCGAGTCGGAAGCCCCACTATCGTCACCGCCGTAGAAGCGTTGGCAAATTTCAACATCCTTCGGCGAGTCGATGGCGCGGATTCCGGCATCGTCGGCAAGCAGGCCGACAAACCAGTCAAAACCTTCGTCGTCAAGTACGGTGCCGACGTAATAGGCATTGCCTTCACCGAACGAATTGACCGTGACCGCGGCCTCACCTTTGTAATACTCACTTCCATATGAAGCAAGCACTGAAGCCGTCACGGGATGCACGATTTCGGCGATGATCGAAGCGCTCACACGTCCGGCATCGGAACCTACCGCATTCCCTGCAGCGTCGAGTTCAGACTTGCCGTCTTTGCCCACGCTTGAACCGGCCTGCCCAAGGCTATTGCCCTGCAAAACGACTTCGACATCATGGCCAGGTGTCAGCGCGTCGATTTCTTCTCCCCAGGCGCCGACCAAATCGCGGAATGCGCCCGGATAGCCACCAAGAATGACCTTATCGTTTTCGTCCGCCACACCGGACATGCTGGTCGCCACGAAACGTCCGCCCTGCCGGACGTAATCGGTTACGGCTTGAGAGACGCTCTTCGGCGTGACCACCATGGCAGGTGCCAGCACCGCGCGATACTTGGCAAGCTGATCCGCCGACGTATCGGAGGGAATGATGTCGACCTGGATGTTGCGCCTCCAGAGCGCGGCATAATAGCGATGCACCTGATCGGTATATTCCAAAAGTCGGGATGGCCCAGAGGAGTAATACATAGACCAATAGCTATTCCAGTCGAACATGATGGCTACTTGAGCCTTAGTGTGCCCGCCAAGAAACTCCTTGCCGTGCTCGCCTAGTTCCTTGCCCAGCTCACTGACTTCGCGAAAAACGCGGGTATCCTCCCTATCGGCATGGCTGATCACCGCACCATGGAATCGCTCGCAACCACTGACGCTCTGTCGTAGTTGGAAGAACTGGATGGTGTCGGCACCGTGGGCGATGGACTGATAGCTCATGGAACGCATCTGCCCAGGCCGCTTCTGCACGTTGTAAGGCTGCCAGTTCTGCTGGCTCGGCGTCTGCTCCATGAGCATAAACGGCTTGCCGCCGCCGACCCCACGGTACAGATCGTTGCACATCGCCGCGCGGGATGGCTTCGCGTCGTAACGCGGGTAGTTGTCCCAGCTGACGACATCGACCTGCTTGCCCATCTCGAAATAGTCGATATCCATAAACAGGCCCATCATATTGGTGGTTATCGGGGTGGTCTTGTCAAATTGCCGGATTGCCTGCTTCTCGTCGGTGAAGCATCTGGTGATCGACTGGCTCATGAAGCGCCGGTAGTCCATCGACATCTTCGACAAAGCGGTGATACCGGGCGCGATTTCTGGTCCCAAGGCGTTGGGCACTACGATATCGTCCCAGTCGTAGAACATGTGCTGCCAGAAATGGCCGTTCCATGCCTTGTTGAGATTTTCGGTGGTTCCGTATTTGGCTTTGAGCCATTGCCGCCATAGCTTCGCGCAGGTATCGCAGTAGCAGTATTCGCCGTATTCGTTGGAGACGTGCCAAGCCACAAGCCCCGGAGTATCGGCGTACCGTTCGGCCAGTTTGCCGGCCAGCTTCGGCGCGTATTCCTTGAACGTCGGTGAATTGGGGCATGGGTTGTGCCGGTCGCCGAAGACGTGGTGACGGCCTTCGAAATCGGTACGCATCACGTCGGGGTGCCGTTTGGCCATCCAAGACGGGATGGCAGCCGTGGAGGTGGCCATCACAATGCCGAAATGGTGGTTGACCAGCAGCTGGACGATCTTGTCAAGCGTCGAGAAATCGTACGTGTTCTCGTCGGGTTGAAGCTGCGCCCACGAGAAGACGTTGATCGTCGCCTCGTTGATGCCGGCATCCTCCAGCATCGCGATGTCCTTGTGCCATGTGTCTTCATCCCATTGCTCGGGGTTCCAATCGCCGCCGTAATAGAAACGGTCAAAAACCGCACTCGTCCCAGTCGTTCCGGTTGCTCCAGTCGTCATTTTCATACTTTGCACTTTTCATCCTGCCTTTTCATTTGTGCAGCACTCCGTCGCGCTTCAAAATCACTTGGCATCGAGCACGCCCATACCCTTGGCGAACTTCTTGGAGAATATCACAGTAATCAGGCCGATGACCAGCGTGACTCCGCCGATGAGCAGGAAGTATTGCGCCTCTCCGCCTTTGTGATAGAAATTGATCGAAATGGTGTTAAGTGCGGCGCCGATACCGGCAGAAAGATTCCAGACCGTCATCATCTGCGCCTGGAAGGCCTTGGGCGCAACGTCGGCCGCTGCGGTATAGCCAGCAGGCTGGGTGTTGGCCTCGCCAATCATGACCAGAATCCAGAAGGCGATAACCCAGAAGGGGCTCACCTTGGTGCCGGCCGGGTAGAGCAGGAACGGCAGAATCATCAGCAGTGGGCCAAGGCCCCATGCCACAGCGCCAATGCCCATTTTCGCTGCGGTACTCGGCTGGTGGGTGCCCAGCTTCGTCCACAACGAGGCGAACAGCGTGCCGAACAGCACCGCGCAGATGCTTCCCCAGGTGTAGAACGCCGCCGGCGTAATCTCGAAGCCGAAGATGTTGCGGTTGACGGATTGCTCAGTGTAGATCGAGATGATGGTGATGCTCTGGTTCCATACCCAGCCTGCGACGATGTTGCACAGGGCCAACGGCAGGATATACATCACATGCCTGCTCTCGTCCTTGGTCACCTTGTGACTTCTAACGATATAAATGAAGTACACAATCGGAATGAAAATCGCCACGGTACTCACCGCATTGCTGAAGCCGGAAATCGTGACCGTCTTGGTGATGAACAGCGCCGCCATAATTGCCACGGCGGCAACGAGGATGAGCAACATGATGCCGAGAGCCTTCTTGCGCACGGCCGGCTTCATCGGGTCGGCCGGCTTCACGCCGAGAGGGCCAAAGAACTTCTTTTCGGTGACCACGTAGAAAATCCACGCCAAAAGGGCGATTAGGGCACCGAAAGCGAACGCGGACCAGTAGCCGATTTTCTGGGCCATCGTACCGACGATGGTCGGGGTGAAAATGCCGGCGATGTTGGTGAAAACATAGGTCATCGTGTAGGCCGCGCTGCGGCGGTTGTCGCCTTCGGCATATTGCATGCCGATAAGGGCATCCAGGCTGCGCCCGACAAACATCGGGGCGATGCTCAGCAGCACCAGGCTGGCCATGCAACCCGGGATTCCCAAGAACGGGAATGCCAGGAGGCTGTAGGCGATCACCTGAAGCAGGCGTGCGAGCCGCACCGACGTGCGGGGCCCCAGAATGCGGTCGGCCACAAACCCGCCCACCACGCCGCACAGCACCAAAGTCGTTCCGTAGAGCGACATGATCTGTGCTGCGTCCGTCTGCGACATTCCCAAGCCGGTAGGCGTTTTCGCGTACATGTAATAAATCAGGATGGAACTGATGGCCGTATTGCCGACCGACGTTCCGAATTGTAACGCGCAGGCCGATCCGGTTCCGCGCGGGTGTCCGAGAAACTTGTGATCGCCGTGGATTTTCTCGATTATTTGGGTATTTTGCTCCGAGGCTTCCGTTTCCGGTTGCACCTCGTCCGATGATGGTTGAACCATCTTCGCTCCTTTGCCGATGTAACTCTTCCAGTGCTCGATCAAGCAACACCAATCATGACAGGCGCGGCAATAGTTCGCCATGTTCAAAATTTCGTGATTTATAGACAAAATGTAATTTAGTGTTATCCTTCGTTTCCACGCTGATACGATTTTTATAGAGCAAATATGTTCGCCAAAGGAGGTGCCGGAGCAAGATGCCACCCATTTATGCCAATAATGCGTACCTCAAATTCGAACATAACCAGATCATCGATACCGTCAATCCCCTGACCATCGGCAGCTGCGGATCCTACCGGCTTATTACGAAACCCCGTCTCAATTCAATCTGGCGGGGACGGAAAGATTTCCAGCTGCTATACGTCAACGACGGTTGCGCCCACTTCAAGAAGAATGGCCACGAATACGCGGCCCACGCCGGAACGATGGTCGTCTACGAACCGTTGGAAACACAGGAATACTATTACACGGCGGAGGAACATGCGGCGGTCTGCTGGGTTCATTTTTCGGGCACCCAAGCCCGTTCGATGATCGAAGAAGCGGGATTGCTCAAGGACGAAAGGAGATTCACACAGGTCGGTGTCGACCCAGAATATCTCGTCCTTTTCGAGAAAATGATCAAGGAATTGCAATTGCAACGCCCCGGTTTCGCCAAAATCACGACGCTGACTTTCGAACTATTGCTGGCCCAAGTTCACCGGTACCTCACCGAGCAATGCAGCGAAACCAACAAGGCGATGCCGCAATATATCGCCAAAGCGATTCTCTATTTCAATGAGCATTATCCCGAATCCATCAGTATCAAACGTTACGCAAAGGAGAACAACGTCAGCGAGACATGGTTCATCCAGAATTTCAAGGACTATATCGGCGTTTCACCTTTGCAATACATTACTTCGCTACGTATCAAACAGGCGAAGGCTCTGCTGGAGGGCACCGACTTCTCCATTAAGGAGATAGCCCTGCTTGTCGGTTACGGCAATCCCATGTATTTCTCGCGCTTGTTCCACAAAGAGACAGGCAAGACTCCCACGGAATACCGAGATAAAACCGTACGATGAGACTTTCGTTTTCAAAGGAGAAACGTGAACCCGATCTACATCACACCGTGGCAACGGTCGTTTCAGCTAACTGACCACCCACAAAGCCGTTAATCACAAACCCATCGCTTTTAGCGAAGCGATACCCAAGAGAAACCAAAGAAGGAATCATGCAAAAACGAACACTGGTACCCGCCATCGCCACGTTGTGCGCGGCGGCTTTTACACTGGCCGGATGCGG
This sequence comes from Bifidobacterium sp. ESL0732, assembly GCF_029395535.1. Lineage (NCBI taxonomy): Bacteria > Bacillati > Actinomycetota > Actinomycetes > Bifidobacteriales > Bifidobacteriaceae > Bifidobacterium > Bifidobacterium sp. ESL0732. The sequence continues at coordinate 2,355,248 of NZ_CP113920.1, forward strand.
GTCGCAGAGTAAGAGCGCCGGGTCGGACTCAAACGGTCCTTCAAACAATGCAATCGTCACCGCCTATGACAACGAACCGCAGAATCCGCTCTCACCCGGCGCATCCGGCGAGTCCGGCGGAATCCGCGTCGCCGACGAGATTTATTCGGGATTGGTGACATACAACAAATCCGGGGCAATCAAAAACGAAATGGCCAGCAGCATCAAGCCAAACGCCGATTCGACGCAATTCACGATTACTATCAAGGACGGCTGGAAATTCAGCAACGGCACACCCGTCACCGCCCAATCCTTCACGAAGGCTTGGAGTTATGCGGCCGTGGGCTCAAACGGCATGAAGAATGCATGGTGTTTCTCAGCAATCAAGGGTTACGACGACGTGCAAGACAAAAACACACCGTCCGACGCCCAGCTTTCCGGGCTCAAGGTGGTTGATCCGCACACTTTCACCGTCGATATGAACGAGCCGGATGCAGTCTTCCCGACCCAGCTCGGTTACATCGCCTTCGCTCCGCTACCAGAAAGCGCTTTCAAGGATATGAAGGCATTCGGCAACGCTCCGGTTACCAACGGGCCATACAAGCTCACGTCCTGGGCTCACAATAAAAGCATTACATTGTCGAAAAACCCCGATTATCAGGGGCCACGAAAGCCTAAAAACAACGGCATCAAATTCCAGATTTACACGAAAGCAGATGCCGCCTATTCAGACGTTCAAGCAGGAAATCTCGATGTGCTCGACAAGCTGCCATCCTCTGCGTTGAAAAGCTTCCAGTCTGACGCTTCGATGAACCATATCAACGTCCCGGGCGCATCGTTCGGAGGGTTCACCATTCCCAGTGAGCTGGAGCATTTCAAGATGGACAAAGAAGGTCGTCTTCGCCGTCAAGCCATGTCCCTTGCCATCAACCGCAAACTCATCACCACTAAAATATTCCAGGGCACACGCACCCCCGCCACCGATTTTCTCGCGCCGCCCGTCTCGGGCTATTCCAAGACCCTCAAAGGCAACGAAGTCCTGCGCCAAAACACCGCAAAGGCTAAGCAGCTTTGGAAGGAAGCGGACACCATTTCTCCCTACTCGGGCACGTTCGAAATCGCATACAATTCGGATTCGGACCATAAGCCTTGGATCGATGCCGTCTGCAACCAGCTCAAGAACGCTTTGGGCATCAATGCGGAAGGCAAGGCCTTCCCGACGGCCGCCGAGTTCTATGACACGTTGGATTCCAAGACGCCGACCTTCGCCTTCTACACCAGCTGGGGAGCCGATTGGCCATCGGCACAGAACTTCCTGGTCACGCTCTACGCCTCAAGTTCGGCGGACGGCAAAGGCTCAAACACCGGCAACTACAAGAATCCCGACTTTGACAAGCTCATGGATCAGGCCGCGGCCTCTTCCTCACTTGAGAAAGCCAACAGCTTCTACCAGCAGGGTGAGGAGATCCTCTTCCAGGACCTTCCCACAATCCCGCTCTGGTACGGCAATGCAACCGCGGTGACGACGAAGAGCATATCCAATCTCCAGCCTGATTTCAGCAGTCTGCCGCTCTATTGGGCAATAGTAAAGAAATAAGTCATCAGCTCAAGCCCGTTCTGCGCTCCGCTTTGCCGGACTGGCGCAGGACGGGCAAACGTTGCTCACGTTCAAGACCGGCAAGAATCCTAAAAACGCACAAAGTCAATAGCAGTGAATTCTTGGACACATCAATATAGAGCCAAATCAGCGTTACCAGAATGTTGATGCCTTTAAGCAACTCTTTGATAACCAACATCGTGAAATTTCTGGAGTAGCGTCTGCCAAATCTCGGGAGTAAGACATGCGAAAGTTCTGGAGTAGATATCCCTAAATTTATCGAGTAGATTTTGCTAAAGTTCGGTAGTAGGTACTGTTAAAATTTTGGAGTAGAGATATCAAAATCTATGGAGTAACATACGGAAAACCCCAGAATACGAGGCAAACGATGATACCACGGACAATCGGCGACAAAATCCGAGACATGGCCACCAAATTCCCAATTATCTCACTGACCGGAACGAGGCAAAGCGGAAAAACAACACTGCTGCGTGAGCTGTTCCCCGACTTCCGTTACGTCTCCATGGAGGACCCGGACGTCAACCGTCTGGCCAAGCAAGACATGCGCGGGTTCCTGGACGTTTACGACGACCACGTCATTTTCGACGAAGCCCAGCGCACCCCGGAACTGTTCTCATACCTGCAGGGCATCGTGGACGACAGACGGCAGCGCCCCGGACAATTTATTCTCTCCGGATCGCAGAATTTTCTCCTGCTCAACAGCATCTCGCAATCGCTGGCCGGCCGCGTCGCAGTGCTTTACCTGCTCCCTCTCTCCTACGCCGAACTCGCTGCCGCCGGGGACACCCCCCAAACCATGGACGCATGGACATGGCAGGGCGGATACCCACGCCTTTACGATAAAAATATCGAACCGCCCGACTACTTCCCCAGCTATATCGACACCTATGTCGAACGCGACGTGCGCGACGAACTCGGGGTACGCAAACTCTCCGCGTTCCGCAGGTTCCTGACACAGTGCGCCTCACGAGCCGGTAAGATGCTGAGCGTCAATTCGCTTGCCACGGACTCAGGGATTGACTACAAAACCACGCAGGACTGGCTTTCGATTCTGGAATCGAGCTTCATCGCCTTCCGCCTGTATCCGTATTATAAAAATCACGGCAAGCGGCTCGTCAAGACGCCTAAACTCTACTTCTACGACAGCGGGTTGGCCGCTTATCTACTCAATATCGACAGCCCTAGTGCATTGCTGCTGAGCCAACGGCGGGGAGTCCTCTTCGAAAACGCCGTGGTCAGCGAAATTCTCAAACGCTACTACGCAATCGGCCGCACGCCGATGCTCTATTACTGGCGGGACTATTCGCGCACCGAAATAGACCTCATCATCGAAAAGGGCGGAAAAGTCGAATACGCCATAGAAATCAAAGCCTCCGCCACTTATGATTCACACGCGTTCGCCAACATCACCAAGCTCGCGGACGACCTCGGCGTCGACAAGGATCACCGCATCGTGGTCTACGGGGGCAACCAATCATTCAACACTAAATGGGGCCGGTTGCTTTCCCTGCACGATCTGCAGCAAATCATCGACTAAGGTGCATGTTTTTGACAGCAGCGTCAAAAACATGCAAGCTAACTCACCCAAAGCGTACTATTCTGACGGCACCGTCACAAAAGTGCACTTTGCCACTTTCAAAACGCACTATTCTGACGCTGACGTAAGAAACATGCACACTTTGCTTCTTACGTTTTCGCCGCTCCACAATGAAGAAATTGCACGGATTAAGACGAAAATAACAACTCGTTTGCGGCCTCGCGTAAGATAGTGGCTGATAAGAAAGGGGCTACGATGAGCGTTTTTGATCGTTTTGAGAAAAGCGTTGAGGGAGCCGTGAACGGTGTCTTCTCGAAGTTCGGCTCGAAAGACCTTCAGCCGGTTGACCTCTCCAGCGCTCTCGAACGCGAGATCGACGCCGAGGCCATGCCAGTCGGGCGCGACCGCACCGTCGCCCCGAACGAATACCGCTTCAAGCTGAGCACACCCGATTTCGACCGCATCGAACAGTGGGGCAGCGAGACGCTTGCCAACGAGCTTGCCGACAATCTCACGCAATACGCCAAAAGCCAGCACTACGCTTTTGTCGGCCCTGTCGTCGTTATTTTTGAAGAAGACCTCGATCTGAGCAAGGGCAACTTCAAGCTCACTTCGGAGTCCGTGCAGGGCAACGCCGTTCCGGTGACCACCGAGAACCAGTCGCAAGACAGCCCGATGCTCGAGATCAACGGCAACCAATACCTGCTGACCAAAGAGAAGACCATCGTCGGCCGCGGCTCGGGCTGCGACATCGTCATCGACGATCCGGGAATCTCGCGCAACCACCTCGAGATCGACATCACCCCGAACGGCACCATCGCCCGCGATTTGGGTTCCACCAACGGAACCTACGTGGAAGGGCACCAGGTGCCGGCCGCAACCTTGCTCGACGGCAACACCATCACCATCGGCCACACCCGTATCCTCTATTGGGCTTCTCAGCAGGATCAGGAATAACGGCCAGACCCCAGGTACATCCTCTATGATCACAGAACTTACCTTTGCGATTCTCAAGTATGGCTTCCTCGCCCTGCTTTGGGTTTTCGTATGGCTTGCAGTCCGTTCGCTGAAACGCGACGTCGAGACGCTGAGTCCGCACAAATCGTGGTCGCACCGCAAAAGTGCCCGCCGCGCGCGCAAGGCAGCCGAATCCAACCCCATGCCGGCTATGGCCAATGCCCCTGTGGCCACGTCGCACCGCGGAAACCCTGGCATGCAGATGGGCAATGCAGGCAGGTCTGGCGTCAATGCCAAGCCCACGCTTCTGACCATTATCGACGGGCCGCTTGCCGGTTCGTCCGTTCCGTTGAGCAACGGCACCATCACCCTTGGCCGTTCCAGCTCCAACACCGTAGTCTTGGATGATGAGTTCGTTTCCTCCCAGCACGCCCGCGTATACGCTGACCCTGCCTCCGGCTCGTGGGCCATTGAAGACCTCGGCAGCACGAACGGCACCATCGTCAATCACCGCCGCATCACTTCGCCAGTGATCCTGCCGGCGCGCGTTCCCGTGCGCATCGGCGCCACAACGTTCGAATTGAGGTGACCGCCTTATGCCAGATACCTCAAAGCCTTCTAATTCCTCGGTACAGCAACACTCAATAGAACATCCTTCAGCCGAGGATTCTTCAATCAATAAGGATAATTCTGATCCCACAATGCCGCCTTCGATTCCCGTGACCCTCGCGGGCGAAAGCGACGAGCCCAAGGGAACCAACGAAAGCGACGGTGCCGCCAAAAGCACCGGTAATGCCGAAGCCGTACCGAATACACAACGCATCGCCATCGACACCGAAGGTAATACAGGCAAGATGGCCCCAGTCGCACGGGCCGCCCACGGCCATGCTGGCGCATCCAACAGCCATCAGCTTTTCCTTTATTCCACCACGGTTTCCGACGTGGGCACCGTACGTAGCAACAACCAGGATTCGTCGTTCGCCGGCGAACGCCTTATCGCCATCTGCGACGGCATGGGCGGGCACGCAGGCGGCGACACCGCCTCCACCATCGCCATTCGTTCCTTGGCCCATATCGAGCAAAGCAACGCTAAAAGCGACGTGGCCTCCATCGCCTCGATGATGGAAACCAGCGTGATGGCCGCGCACGACGCCATCGTCGGTAAAGCCAAGCGCGAGCGCGGGTTGGCCGGTATGGGTACCACGGTCACCGCGGTCGCCCTCGTTTCTGGCCACTGGGTCATCACCCACATCGGCGATTCGCGCGCCTACCTCCTGCGCGACGGCAAAATCCGCCGCATGACGCAAGACCATAGCTACGTTCAACATTTGATTGACACCGGACGTATTACAGAGGCCGAAGCCCGCAACCACCCACAACGCAATGTGGTGATGCGCGTGCTCGGCGATTTCGACATCGATCCACACCCTGATATCGCGGTATTTCGAGCCTTGCCAGGCGACCGCTGGCTGCTGTGCTCCGACGGTCTTTCCGGCGTACTGGAAGATGACACACTTGAGCAAATGCTGGTCACAGTTTCCGATGAAGAGGAATGCGCCCAGCAGTTGGTCGCCATGGCGCTGAAAGCCGGCAGCACCGACAACGTGACGGCAGTCATCGCCGACGCTACGCTTGCGCTCGATGCCGATTCCTTCGACTTGCCCCACCAGACCCCACTGATTGGTGGCGCTGCGAGCTCGAATCTCGAAGCCATCGCCGACATCATCAAGGAGCCGGTCGCGTCTTCGCCTATGTTGCGATTGGGCAAGCAATCCCCCGCGCAACGTGCCGCGGCCCTCACTCACGGAGGGTATGGCGAGGACGACGACGAAAACGACGGAGGCCAGTATCCTCCCGATGCCGAAAATCCTGTTTCTCCCGATACAAACGAGGCTAATGGCGACGAAGCTTCCGCCACAGGCGGCCAGAAAAATCATCATCACAGGATCGGGCATCCCGACAACGCCGCGCAAGCAGACACCGAAGACGATGGCGATACCGGCAATATCATCCACGTCGCCCAGCCCTCGGCAGTGCGTGACGAGAACGACGACAAAGCCAATATGGACACCGGCGAAATCCCCGTGGTCAAGAAAAAGGACGGTCGCGTTTCCGCCGATCCCAACGACCCAGAGGTCGCCCGTGCCATCCGTCGCGAACACCAGCGCCGCCGCAAGGAAGAACGCCGCAAGCACAATAGGGCCCGTACGGCAATCATTCTCGCGTTCGTGATCGCACTGTGTGCTTTGCTCGGCGTAGGATTCGGCGCATACCGCTGGAGCCAGAGTAAGTATTACGTAGGAACAAGCGACGACACAGTCGCCATTTACCAAGGCGTCAACACCAATCTGTTCAGCCTGCCCCTTTCGCACAAAGTCGAATCCACCGATATCGAACTGGCGAACCTGCCTCAATCATGGAACGACGCGTTGAATGAAGGCATCGCCGTTGACTCGCTTGAAGAGGCGAAAAGCCACGTCACCATGATCAGGAAAGAGGCCAAAACTCTCCAGACCTCGAAGAAAAAGAACCCACCGTTGCCATGGGAACCCGTAGCCCCAGTCATGGTTCGCCCCAATAGCGACAAGCCGGATGATGCCGACACCGAAGCCGTGCAACCGGTAGATGTCTCCACAACCGTAGATGGCGCTTCGTTAGCGGCGATACCTACAACCGCCAGCGCAGAGGCGGCGAGCGCATGATCGCCACCCGCTTCCGTCAAATCGGCCTGCTGCTGTTCGCCATCGCGATCAGCGGCATCGCCTTTTTCCAGCTCTTCGCACGCGTCTATAACGGTTTCCCTGCCAACCTGGTCACTGCCCTTGTAGCAGTCACGGTGCTGTTCATCGTACTTTGGGCGCTGCTGCTGAAATTCCAGCCCTACGCAAGCCAGCAAATCCTGCCGTGCGTGCTGCTACTGACGGCTATCGGCACGATGATGATCGCCCGCATCGATTACACGAAAAACACCACCGTGGCCTACCGCCAGCTGATCTGGGTGTGCGTCGCACTGGTGCTGACATGCATTTTCATTATCGCGCTGCGCGATTACCGCGTATTACGTCGCTTTTCATATGTGAGCATGATCGTTGGCCTGGTATTGTTGCTCTCCCCTATGATTCCGGGTCTCGGCAAGGAAATCGGCGGCGCTCGCATCTGGATCGGCTTCGGCTCGCACACCTTGCAACCTGGCGAGTTCGCGAAGCTTTTCCTCGCTTTCTTCTTCGCAGCCTATCTTTTCAACCATCGCGACCAGTTGGCCGTCGGCGGTAAGAAAGTGGTCGGCCTGCAGCTTCCCCGCATGCGTGACATGGGCCCGCTGATTCTGGTGTGGTTCGCCTCCATCGGGGTGTTGGTGGTCCAGCACGATCTCGGTACCTCGCTGATGTTCTTCGCCATGTTCGTCTCGATGCTTTACGTGGCAACCGGACGCGGCAGCTGGCTTATCATCGGCGGCATCGCGTTCGTCGTCGCGGCTGTGTTTTCGGTCAAGTTCTTCGCACACGTCGGCTATCGTGTCGACGGCTGGTTGCATCCCTTCGACACCGCGGTTTACAACCGCAAGTACGGCAGCTCCTACCAGTTGGTCACGGGCATCTTCGGCCTTGCCTCTGGAGGTCTCCTCGGCACTGGTATCGGACAAGGGCACCCCGGACTCACCCCGCTCGGCAATTCCGATTTCATTTATTCTTCTCTCGGTGAGGAACTTGGCCTGACCGGTTTGATGGCGATTCTGATGCTCTATCTGATCATCATCACCTCCGGCCTGCTCACGGCCATGAAAATCAAGGACGGTTTCGGCAAGCTTCTCGCTTCCGGACTCGTTTTCACCATGGCTTTCCAGGTATTCACCGTGGTCGGCGGCCTCACGCTGGTCATTCCGATGACGGGTCTGACGCTGCCATATATGGCTGCCGGCGGTTCGTCACTGGTTGCGAACTATATTCTTGCGGCTCTTCTCATCGTGATTTCCAACGAGGCCAACAAGCCGGAACCCGAGAGCGAACTTTCCAACACCATGCAGTACGAGGCGATGGAGGCGCTCAACGAGCGCAGCGCACAGAAAAAACGCAACGAAGCCAGACATTCACATTCACGCTCGCGTTCGGACGAAGACGAACCCTCGACTTCGAGCTTCCCCGTGGCAATGTCCCCGTCATCCTCACCGCGTTCCGCCGCATCGGATCCCCAGGCAGGAGGCAAACGATGAACAAATACCTTCGCCAGCTTTTCACCGCCGTCGTCGTCCTCTTCACGATTTTGGGGCTTTCGAGCACCATGATCACGGCCGTCCGCGCCAACAAGCTCAACAACGATCCGCGTAACCAGCGCGGACTCTACCACGAATTCAATGCTCCCCGAGGATCGATACTCGCTTCTGATGGCACCGTCATGGCCAAATCCGACCCGGTCAACGATCCGTTCGACTACCAACGCTCGTATTCCAACGGTCCACTCTACGCGCCCGTGACCGGCTATTTCTCCATCAGCCAGCGTGCCGACCGCGGCATCGAGGATTCCCGCAACAGGCTCCTGACCGGCGAATCCAACCAGCTTTTCTGGCAGCAATTCAAGTCGCTCTTCACCGGCTCGGCCAACAAGGGCGCCTCCATCGAGACCTCCATCGATCCCAAACTCCAGACCACCGCCTATGAGCAACTGGACGGCAAAAGCGGGTCCGCGGTAGCACTTGACCCCAAGACCAACCGCATTCTGGCGATGGTTTCAACGCCGAGTTACGACCCGAATGTGCTCGCCAGCCACGACACGACGAAAGTCAACCAGGATTATGCGCGTCTCACCAGCGACGATTCGAATCCGATGCTCAACCGCGCGATTTCCGAACTCTACCCACCGGGATCCAGCTTCAAGACGGTCGTTGCCACCGCAGCGTTGGAAAGCGGCAAATACCAAACGAATTCCGAGATTCCGGCGGGCGCAAGCTATACATTGCCCAATACCAATACACAGCTGACCAACGCCACGATTTCGGGAAACGGCGGCGCAGAAGGCAAGCTGTCGCTGGAAGACGCCTTCGCATATTCTTCCAATACCGCATTCGCCCAGCTTGGCGGCGCGGTCGGCGCCCAGGCCATCTCTGACACAGCCAAGAAGTTCGGCTTCGATTCCTCCATCCCCATAGACGGGTCCAATTCCACAGGCGATCCCATGCAGGCCATTGCTTCGAAATTCCCCGAAAATCCGGCCCCAGACCGCCTCGCGCTGGCCTCAATCGGGCAGGGCGATACCCAAGAGACCCCGTTGCAGAACGCGATGATCGCCTCGGCCGTCGCCAACGGCGGGACGCTGATGCGCCCGACACTAGTCGACCGCGTACGTTCCAGCGACCTCACCGTGATTTCGCAAACCACCCCGAGTGTGATGAGCCAGCCGATGAGCAAGGATACAGCGAACAAACTAACCGAGATGATGAAGGCCGTCATCACGAAAGAAGACCCCAATCTCGCGATTCCCGGAGTCTCCGTCGCCGCGAAAACCGGTACTGCGCAGATCGGCGTGGGCAACCAGGCCAACGACGGCTGGATCATCGGCTTCGCGCCCGCCGACGACCCGAAAATCGCGGTCGCCGTGGTCGTTCATAATACAGATATGGCCGGCGGCGACATAGCAGGACCAATCATGAAGGCGATAATGAGGGAGGCACTGGGCAAATGAAGCTCGTTGAAGGTCAACTAATTCACAACCGGTACCGCCTCGATCGCCGGCTCGCACAAGGCGGGATGGGCGAAGTCTGGAAAGGCTACGACATCCAGCTAAATCGCGTGGTCGCCATCAAAGCGTTGCGCGGGGACCTCACCGACGTGGAGGCCAAGCGGCGCAGGCTGCGCATCGAAGCGCATAATTCCGCCGATTTGGCCCATCCGAATATCGCGGCGCTTTTCGATTATTATGAGCACGACGGCATCGGCTTCTTGATTATGGAGTACGTCGACAGCGATTCGCTGGCCGATCTGTACCGTGAAAAAGGCGCGATGGACCCGCTCGAGCTGCTGCCGATTCTGGTGCAGGTCGCGCGCGGGCTTTACGTCGCACACTCTCATGGTGTAATACATCGTGATGTGAAGCCCGCCAATATCATGGTTTCCAAAGACGGCGAGGTCAAGATCACCGATTTTGGCGTCTCCTATTCCACCAACCAGGCACAGATCACGCAGGACGGCATGGTCGTCGGTACCGCGCAATACATTTCGCCGGAGCAGGCACAGGGAAAGAAGGCGACGCCGCAGTCCGACATCTATTCGCTGGGCGTGGTGGCCTACGAAGGACTGTGCGGGCACCGTCCGTTTACCGGGGCCACGCCGGTCGACATTGCGGCCGCGCATGTAAACGACGCCGTGCCTCCACTGCCGGACACCGTCGACGTGCAGCTGGCACAGTTCGTGATGTCGATGCTCGCCAAAGATCCACGCGACCGGCCGAAGGATGCGCTGGTCGTCTCCCGCACGCTTTCGCATATCGAGCGTCGGCTTTTCGATCAGGAAGCGTCGTTTAGCGAGACCACGATGGTCTCTCGCGACGGCCGTATCGCGCGCCGCGTGGTCAGCGCCCCTTATTCTTCCGACGGTTCGGTGTCAGGAAGCCCTGCCGTCTCACCGAACCGCAAAGCATTCAGCGCGACCACGGCCGCAGCCCCAGCCTCAGATAATGCCAACGAAGGCCATGCCGCTGGAAACACTCTCAGCGACATTATTGCCAATACCGAAATCGATGACAACACTCTGGGCAGCGAAACCCGCAATGTCATCATCAATGGCGATGCAGATGCCGACAAAAACGGCAAAGCCGCGAGCCACCGGGCCGATACCCAGACCGACGATGTGGACAAAATCGCTACAGGCGACGAGACCGAAACCAAGGCGGAAGCCGAGCCTGACATCAATAATGAATTTTCTCCAGCCGCTCAGAGTGCAATACAAACGATGACACAGACGTTGCGAGCTATCACAGACTATAAGATTCCCGCGATTCGGACTGACGGCAGCCAATCCGTCGACGACAAGCCACCTCAATCGCCTTCGCAAACCGAGACTGAGTCCAAGACCGAAGGCAAAGAAGCGAGCGCAGGCGCAAGCGACGCATCGGCTTCCTCACCTATAACTTCAAACATCAATCCAACGAACCTGGACGACGGAACCGAAACAACACCCGACGTCACTGATTCGTCACAGTCCTCTTCAGCCGCTGCCGAAACCAACGTTCCGGTCACCGAAGTCAACGACCAGGCAGCGAACACTGAAAACCGGAAGGAGCAGCAATGAGCACCAATATGCCAACATCACTGGCAGATGGACGTTATCAGCTGGGTCAACTGATCGGACGCGGCGGCATGGCCGAGGTCCACATCGCCCAAGACACCCGTCTGGGGCGCGTTGTCGCAGTGAAAATCATGCGTTCCGACCTTGCCAACGACGACATTTTCCTCAAGCGGTTCGCCCGCGAGGCGCATTCCGTCGCGCAAATGAACAATGTCAACATCGTCAACATCTACGATTCCGGCGAAGAGACCATCACCACCGAAGACGGCAACACTGAGCGCGTGCCGTACATCGTCATGGAGTACGTCAAGGGCCAAACCCTGCGCGACATCATCAAAGCAAACGGCCCGCTGAGCCAGCGTGACGCCGAACAGGTGATGTTGGGCGTTTTGAACGCGCTTGATTACTCGCATCGAATGGGAATTATCCACCGCGATATCAAGCCCGGCAACATCATGATTAGCGAGCAGGGCATGGTCAAGGTCATGGACTTCGGCATTGCCCGTGCACTCGATGATTCCGTAGCCACAATGACGCAATCGCAAGGTGTGGTCGGCACTGCGCAATACCTCTCCCCGGAACAGGCCCGCGGCGAGACCGTCGACATGCGTTCCGACCTCTATTCAGCCGGCTGCGTGCTCTACGAAATGCTCACCGGACGTGCGCCCTTCACAGGCGATTCGGCCGTGGCCATCGCCTACCAGCATGTTTCGGAAGTCGCCACCCCGCCCAGCGCCATCGTTCCAGGCCTGCCCAAGATGTGGGACCAGATCTGCGCGAAGGCCATGGCCAAGGATCGGCAGAACCGTTACGCGACGGCCGCCGAGTTCCGCAATGATATCCTCACTTACATGAACGGCGGTATTCCGGTTGCAGCCGCGTTCAACCCGTTGACCGACCTCGCCAACATGAAGGAACGCAAACAGGCCGAACAGACCGCTGCCACCGAAGCGATGAACCCTGTCGAGACCACGGCAACGCAGGCCTTCGACCCGCTGACCGGCACTTACGGCAATACAGCGGCCACACAGCTGGCTCCGAGCACCGGCACCGCGCTCAAGTCGCGTGCGGAGAAAGCTGCGGAGCAGAAGGCGAAAAAGAAAAAGAAGATTATCATCGGCTCGGTGATTGGAGCCGTTGTCGCCATTCTTGCCATCGTGGGCATCGTCTACGGCGTCACCCACATGAAGAAGCCGGAAATGGTCACCGTTCCGACCTTCAATTCCACCACCACCCAAGCACGCGCCGAGGAACAGCTCAACCAAGTTGGACTGAAGATGAAGGTGGAACAAGACACGGATTCAAATGAGCCCAAGGGCACATTCACCAAGCAGAGCCCTTCCGGCAATGCCAAGGCCCCCAAGGGTTCAACCGTCAAGGTCTGGTTCTCCGCCGGACCGCAGGCAGGCCAAGTGCCCGATGTTAAGGGCAAATCGGTGGAGGACGCCAAGGCCATCTTGAAGAAGGCCGGGTTCAAGGTATCCCCGGCCACGCAGACCGAAGACAGCCCGGACGTGGCGCAAGGCATGGTCACACGCACTGACCCGGCAGGCGGCTCTGCTACGGACAAGGGCACGTCGTTGATGCTCTACGTCTCCTCCGGCATGGCCAAGGTTCCCGACGTCACCGGTCAGCAGCAGGATCAGGCGCTGAACCAGCTCAAGGCGTTCACCGTCGTCGTGCAGCAGGAGGCTTCCGACACCGTGAACCAGGGTCTTGTCACGCGAACTGACCCAGCGGCCGGCTCCAGCCTCGCACAGAAGGGCAACATCACCGTCTACGTCTCCTCCGGCAAGCCGAAAGTGTCAGTACCCGACGTTGGCATTGGCAACAAGCCAACTGTCGCCCAAGTCAGGGAACAGCTCAAGGCTGCCGGATTCAACGTCAATCCCGCCACCGGCAGCGATGATCTTACAGTCATCGGCATCTCTCCAACAGCAGGAACGCAGGCCAGTAAGGGCGACACCATCACCCTGAGCACGCAAGCCCCGGCCCCGACTACCGGCACCAACAACGGTTCCAGCGGCGGCAGCGCTTCCGGCGGCCAAACCAGCGGCAACGGAAGATAACTTTCGACAAGGTTCGATAATTCACTTTCCACCGAACCTGAATGCTATGCGGGCTCTGAATCTATTCAAATGGAATTCAGAGCCCGCATAGCATTTAAGACGTCCCGTCAAACAAATAGCAGCGTCGCTCTTTTAAGACACCCTACAAGCCGAGACAATTAGAGAGGCTACCAACCGTTCATTTGGGAAATAGGCCAAGGTGACGTACAAACCACAAAGGGGGCGTTAACTTATCACGAAACAAAAAGAGCAAGCGAGGACGGATGTCTCTCGTTTGCTCTTTTAGCCGAAACAGCTATGGTTTCTCTGACTGCTTGGGTTGCTTCGGCTTGTCGGGCGGACGGCGACGGTGGGCGATGACGCCCATCGGAGGCAGACCACGCTTGTCAACGAAGCGCGGGCGCAGCAGCGTCTTGGGAATCGGCGTGCCGTCGTAGTGCCACGGCGGCGGCACCAGCTCGCGGTAGTTCTTGCGCATGGCGAGCAGGAAGCCAAGGATGAGCACAATCAGTGCCGCAAGCAGTCCATAAAGCTGCGCGTCGGCAGCGGCATCGACCAAGGGCGGAATATCCTGCGGAATGTTGCCACGCTCGGCGGTGATGACGAGACGCTCAGTGTTGACACCATATGGCGTGCAGGTCATCAACGTGAGCAGATCCTTGCCCGGAACCACTTTGTAAAGGTGGACATCCTTGGGATTAACCACATGGATGGCTTTCACACGGTAACCCATGGTGTGGTTCAGCGTTTCGATGTAGATGATGTCGCCTTTTCTGAGCTGATCAATTCGGGTGAAGAGCAGGGCATCGGGGAGGCCACGATGACCAGTCAGCACGGCATTGGTTGATTTGCCACCTACCGGCACGCTCGTACCGTACAGATGACCTGAACCGATAGTAAGCGTTGCGCGAGCGGTACCGTGATAAATCGGCAAGTGAATCGACACCTTGGGTATACGAATCGTGCCCATCACTCCGTTCGAACCTTTTAGCAGAGACTGATAGGTCACATCTTTTTGCGATTCCGTGTCTTCATCCGGCTTGTCATTGAACGGGTCCTTGACCTCGCCCAGTCTCGTCTGACCGGAAGCGGCGATCTGCTGGTTATAGGCCTGCGCCGCATGAAGTTCCTTGGCCGCTTCCCCTCGTGGCCACTTCAACACGTCTCGCTCGGCTTGGATGGCGGCAAGCGCCTCAGTCCTGGAGTTGATCACCCAATGGACCGGCACCCACATGATAAGCACCACGGTAAGAATGACGAAGAAATCGTGCACGAGTTCGATGAAGATGCGATAGGCGTATTGCCCACGCTTTTTCACCGGCTTGAGGACATCTTCGAAAGACTCCCGATGCAGCGCATGCTCCACAGTCTTTTTCTTACGCTTCATTAATCCGTTCCATCGATATGTGTTGGCCTACTATCGTCTTGCTACATTTATTGTGATGCATAGAGCCGACAGCCAGATGAGCTTTCATTTATCAGTCTGAGCGCGCAAAAAAACACTTCACCCTAGCATGAACAAGACTTCTTCAGACCAGATATGAAAAGAGGTGGTCAATCAGGAACCAAGGTTCCAGATCAAACCACCTCTTAAGTCACCTCAATGGTTGAGCATCATGCTCCACCATATTGGTTGTCAAACCTCACATGCGAGCATTCGCCAGATTCTTGCGACGCATCTTGGAAGTGACCACTGCAACACCACCGCTGATAATCGCCAACAGCACAACGAGCGCAACACCCACACCACCGGTAAGCGGCAGTCCAGCAAGCGAATTAGTGTTCTTGACCGTGATCTTGCCATTGTAGCCATTAGGACTATCCTGTGTAATCGAATTCCTGCCTACCAATCCAATGGTATCAGGATCGTTCGTGAAGGCTGTTACACTGGCCGTACCATCAAGATTATACGCGATATGAACCACAAAGCTTGATTTGGTGTAATTATTAGATGAACCAGTCTGCTGAATGTAATAATCTCCAGAAGGAAGGCCATCAAAGACCAACTTGCCATCACCGTTTGTTGTAATGGCTGCATCAGTACCTGTTTCATCATAGGTATACGCAGTGGTCCCATTGGCCTTGAACTTCAGCTGTGTTCCTGAAGAGCTCGTCCCAGCATACACCTTAAATGCACCATCATTTGCAATGGCTGTTCCTTGTCCATCGACGTTCGTTAGCGTCACTGAGTACAGTGCAATCTTAGTTGTAGCATCGGCATTCACGTCAGACGTGGTTGCTGGAGTGGAGGGATCGGTCGAATACGTAAGCTTGGCAGCGTTATGCTGCGATTGCCATGTATCGCCAGAAACTGCCGTGAGCGTTACCTTATAAGTGAGTTTGATAGCTTTGCCAGTCGGGAACTTGTCTTGTTTCACGAACTCAGCGCCTTTGAACGCGAAAGTTACGGCAGTACCAGGTGCGGATGGAGACGGCTCAGTGACATCAACGTCACCAATTGCACCGATTCCATCAGTTACGGTCAGTGCTGCAGAACCGGGAACATAAACCATACCTTTGGTCGGCGTATCAGTCATAGTGAAGGTGTAGCTATCCATACCTGCGGTAACAGGCACCTTACTGGAAAGAGTGAACTCGACGGTATCGCCAATCTTAGCCTTCTTGAGCTCTGTTTCCCTGTTACTACCAGTCAAAGTCGTATCCGTACCGCCGGATGTAAGTTTAGTGGCTTCCTTCGTGAGCGTCGGAGTTTCGGCCTTCAAATCAACCTTGCCCAAAGGCTTAGTTGTGCCACCGAGCGTGATATAGGAAGTGCCGCCTACTGTAGTACCTACCAAAATCGGGACGGACTTAGAAACGCCTGCCGTCGCGGTAGTGTCTCTAAGCAGGTAGATACCGACCGGCATATCGGTGATGACCAAATCGTCACCGCTGGCAGCAGCAGTACCCACAGAGCCATAAGTAAGACTCGTATCCGCAGCTAAAGTCTTCACGAATGTGCGAATCGTACCAGTATAAGGCGATGAGCTAGAATCAGACCAAGTCTTTGCAACATATTCCATTGGGTTTGTTGACTCATAGCCTGTTGTTGGTGTCACATCACCATTAGCCTTCTTAACCGCCTTTTGAACAGCCGTCAACACTGGATCCGCTGCAGTATCCACGCTGACAACAGACAGATTCGTACCACTATCCGTTTCAGCATACGTATATGACGAGAGCTTTACCATCTCAAAAGTATGACTTGCACCCTTGGTAATTGTAATCTGGCCTTTCGAATTTGCGCCAGACAGATCTACTTCAGTTGCATTCGCAGTGCCGACGCCTAGAGCACCCATGGCGAGCAGAGTTGCTGCGGAAAGCACCATAGCCGCCGCGCTGCGTAAGCCTTTTCCTAACTTCATAATTACTCCCTGTATTTTTTTAAATACATGTTTTATTTTTTACGTTTCGTTGTGTCGAACTTCGCACATCAGGAACACCATCAACGGTCCAGCTCAACATGCTTAATCCCCTTCGAGAAACCGCATGCCCATCTCCGGCGCACCCCACAACAAAAAGTTGCATAATGTAATTCATTATACTACGAGGTCTGTTTAAATTATCCGTTATTCGCAGCCTATTTTATTAGCCGCTTCCAATCGTGCATCTCATTACATATAAACCTCGTTTCATTACATCTTTTTGTTCCTCGTCTGTCGGCCGCAAACCCGTTTTCGGGTCGCATCACGACCGGCCATTAACGTTGTATTCGGTGGCGTCTCCTCATCAGAGCAGTACCTGCGAGCACCAAGGCGCACAGCATGACCAGCAAAGCAACAATCGAGATGCCGGTAGCAGCCAACGAGCCTGGACCGTTGACGGGATGTCCGGTCAGCGTACCGATGATGCCGGGAAGACCGTCGATGCTTTTCTTGGGTTGCGTAACGTTCACCGTGATATCCGCACCAAGCTTGTCACTCGCAGCAGCTGGCTTACCGACCAGCCCGTTGGCGTCATCGCGAACGGTGGTGACATACGCACCGTCATTACTGGGATCTTCAGTGATGCTGACATCAAAGTCTGCCTGCGCCGCATCCGGTGCGCTGGACGGGGAGCCAGTCTGCTTGATGGTATAAATCCCCGGTGGCAATCCATCCAACTTGAGCCCGCCAAGACTTTCACCACCCTCAGCAATGTGCTTGCCGTCTGCGGAAACAAGATTCGACGTGGAATGCGAAGCTTCGTCCTCGGCCGGATGGTATACATACGAACCATCGGCTTGTTTCCTGAACGTCAGAGGCTTGTTGTCACCCTTCCGGTAGACCTCAAAGGTCGTGCCGCCGGTAGGCGCGTTGCCTTTCGCGCCGTCAACGCTATGGAACTTCAGGTAGTAAGAGGAGAACTTGACGCCCGTCATGTACGCGTGCTGAGTTGCTCCGCAAGCCGGGGCAGAAGAATCAGCTACGCAGGATCCCGTCGGTTGGTTGGCAACGCTGCTCGACCAATCCACACCGGGAATATTCTTTTGTTTTCCGGTTTGCACGACCTTCATGTCATAGGTGATGACGATGGGCGCGTTGTAGGTATACGCCATCACATTCGGGAACGTGAATCCGATGTATGGGGCACCGCTGATATTGCCTTGATCGAAGTAAACCTCATTATTAGGCGTTGGCAGCGGAGCCGCGGAAGGAGCCGTGACAACAGTGATGGGAGTTCCATCAACTGTTACTCTCGCAGAGTTGGCTACATACTCCAAGCCAGCACTCGGTTTATCGGTGATTTTAAAGAAGTAATTGGTAAACCCTGCGGTCATGGGGACAGAACTCGTGAGCTTGAAATGCATGATGTCGCCGTCGAGCGGAGTATCCCCACGGTCGACCGACTTGTTGTTTGCATCGGTGGTGGAGACCCACTTCTTGGCAACCGTCGGGGTGCCGGACTTTTTCGCATTAATCTGGCCGATTCCCTTCAAACCGGTACCGACGAATGAGCTAAGATGATCAGACCCGACAGTGGTACCCACCAACATCGGAATTGACTGATTCTGGGCGGTGACATCTTCTATGACATAAAGGCCCTCGGCCAATCCAGTAAATTCGGCCTTGCCATTAGATACTGATACAGCAGCGGCTGCAGTAATCGCGTCCTTAAATTCCTGTTTGTTTTGCAGCTTGGTGACGAAATTACGCAACTTACCTGCATAACCGGTTGAAGCGGAATTTGAAGTCTTGTCTTGATTGTCCGTGCGACCATTATCGTATCCAAGCCAATGCTTGGAAATCCAACAGACAGCATCGTTAGGGCATTCGCCGCTCGTTCCGGCTGGCGTTGTGGCACCGGCTTCGGTGGCCGCCGAGTCAACCGCGTTGGCAAACATTGGAGAAGTTGTCAATTTCTCGACTTCAAGCCCGGAAATCGAATTCCCATCGTTCTCGGCACTGGAATACGCACCAATTTGGACAGCCTTGAACTCGTGGCCCGCTTCTGCATCGGTGACTGTAATCTGACCATTATTGCCAATCGAAACCGTGCCTGCGTTCGCCGTCCCCACACCGACGATCGAGCATGCCAACATGGCCACTGCACCCATCGCAGCGGCTACTGCCTTGAACAATGACTTGTGTACAGCCATAATCCCTCTCTCAATGAAGCGCGCGACCTATGCACACATCACCGTATTACTATTTGGCTTGGAAACTATCCCTACCAAACGTATTTCACTATACCCAACATTAACATATACCACGCCTTATTTTTGCGGCGAATGCTGAAACCGACATCGATGTTTTTCTCCCTTCTGCCACGTTATTTCATCGTCTTCACTGAGATGGTTAACAAGTGTTAAGGAAAAGTCACACGTTTAATTCATTTCAATCGTTTATCAAAAATCAACCATTCCTCGAAGATAAACTACGCCGATGTAGTTTTCCACCGAAGTGGAAAACTTTGTGGATAACTTGGGCACAAGCAGTGGATTACGTGGGGAAAAGTCACCGAGTTATCGACATTGTTTTTCAAATTCCTTTATTTTCAACGATTCCAGAGTGTGTACAATGTGGATAAGATTAGTGCACAAACCAGAAGTCTTATCCACACCTCTTGTGAACAACTCCCGACTTATCCACACTTATACACAACACTAAAATAAAACTTGTGGATAACCTACGAAAAATCTGATATTGCCGATTTTCAAATATCAAAAAGAATGCATTACCGAAAAATAAACATCAACCGAACTTAAGAAATCCGAATTCAAAAATCAGAAATCATGAAATCTGATAATGAACGAAAATTTGATTTTTTATATTTATCATTGAGGTTCACAAATTCCGCGCGCCAGAGGCATTTTTTCGATGTCCAATATTTGCACACAAAATTTTCACACAATTGGGCCTATGCATCATGAATATTTGCAGGTATGCCTGCATATCCTGCATATCCTGCATATAAAAGTGCATCCCTCAATCGTTAACGGATTTCAAGAGACGCACTTCGATACAACAGACGGTTCACAGACGAAAGCACAAAGCTAACCGACTTCAGCGCCTTGCCGAGCGCGATGCCGATAACGGAATCAGCGCCACCACATCGTCATGATGAAGCCGACCATCACGATGCAGAAGGCGATCAGCAGGTTCCATGCGCCGATGCCGGGAATCGGGTACTTGCTGGTGAGGTAATACACAACGGCCCACGCAAGACCGAGGATCATCAGGAAGCAGAACAGCGGCACGAACCAGCTTGGGTTCGCCTTGGTTCCCTTGATGGTCTCCTCGACGCGCTTGCTGTTCTCGGCCTGACGCTGGGCGACGCGGCGCAGCTGCGGGCTCATCGTCTTCTTGTCGGCGCTGGTGGCGCTCAGCAATGCATCGATCTTGTCCATCGGCAGGTCGAGGTCGTCGTCATCGTCAGTCGCGTCGTCAGCGGTCTTGTCCGATTCGCCGGATTCATCCGACTTCTCTGAAGTTTCAGTGGCCTCGGCGCTTTTATCGGCAGTGTCGGAATCCTTCTTCTCGGTCGCCTTCTCATCACTTTCGGCGGCATCAACAGCGTCGCCGCTCTCCTGCGTTCCGGGCTTGTCCCATGCCTTCTGCGCCTCATCCTGCGTAGCGGCGGCATCGGCGCCCTTATCCAGCTCTTCGTCAGCCATAAGCGTAGTCTCCATTCAATAGGCTAAACGACATATTAGTGTACACTCGAAACAAGAAGACGGGTACGTAAGCATTTACGTAAGGATTTTGAAATAATGAAGGAAACTCCGGGCAAGCACAAGGCGAAACGCTCGCGGCTTGGCGGGGTTGCCGTCTTTGTTGTCGTCGCGCTCACCGGATTCCTGCTGATGACCAACATCCGTGTCAACAAAACCAGCGTGGTCTCTTCGGACGCCGCACAATTGGTGGAGCAGCGCGTCACCCAGGTCGACAAACTGCAAAAACAGGTCAAATCGCTGGGCTCGCAGGTCAATACGCTCAACAAATACGCGGGCAAGGACAGCTCAAAACCCAGCAATTCCAGCGAAGATCCGGGAGCGGGAACCATGCTTCCGGCGGTTACCGGCCCCGGCATTTCGGTCACGCTCAACGATTCGCCGCTTTGGCAGCATATGGTCTCGGATTCCGCGACGGGAACGGCCACGAATATCAATGATTACGTCATCCACCAGCAAGATATCGAGTCTGTGGTAAACGCGCTTTGGCGGGGCGGGGCCGAGGCGATGATGATTCAAGACCAGCGGGTGCTATACAACTCCGCCATCATCTGCAAGGGCAATATCCTCATGTTGCAAGGCAAGCAGTATTCGCCGCCATATACCATCTCCGCCATCGGCCCGAGCGGCAAGATGCGCGACGCGCTCAACAATTCGAAAGCCATCCAGACCTATCAGGAATATGTCAGCGCGTTCGGACTGGGCTGGAAGGTCGAAGACAAGGACACCCTGCGCTTTCCCGTGGCACCGGTGCTGCAGACGCTGAAGTATGCCACCGTGACAAAAACCGACAATAAAGGAAACGATGATAAAGCGGGCGAAAGCGGCAATAAATAATAAATAAGGTCTGAGAGCGGAAACGGCTATACAGACGGATACAATTGACTCATACTGGTCGATAGATATGTGGGGATTTCAAGCCTTCAACAATTGCGGCGGCAATGACGGAACCAATGCCACAGCAAGACGACACCAATACGGAACGAGAGATGGATTTCATGGCTGATAACGGCGACTACAACGACAGCGGCCGGCGGCGCAAGGACGCCGTTCAACCGACCGACTTGGACGAGGCTTTCGACGATTTCGGCGTTCCCGATTCGACCGATGCAAACGAGGAAACGCAAGCGTTCCAGGCTAATCAGGCTCCTCAGTCTAATCAGACAACACAATTCGCATGGCAAGGTGGGGCACAATCCGGGGTGCAATCCGCGTCGCAAGCGAGCAGACCCAGCAGACAAGGGGGGCTCGCGGGTCAGGGCGACTTCGCGCAACCCGACGTCAATGGCAACGCACTCAATACGAACCACGTCCGGCATACCAGTCACAAAGCCGGCGACAACACAAACGGCTACGGTGCCAATGGCAGCACCCCACGCTCGAAATCGAGACGTTGGTGGGCAGCGCTGGGCATCTTCGCCGAAGTCCTCTTCACAATTGCTGCGATTTGTGCGCTCTACGTCATTTGGCAGATGTGGTGGACTGGCGTGCAGTCTGAGCATACGCAATACAATCAGCGTCAATCGGTTTCTTGGAGCGACCCAAGCAAGACTGCAGGCTCCGCGAACGGCGTCAACATCGCCAAAGCCCAGGACGGCACCCCTCCAGTTCAACCCGAAAGCGCCAATCCCGGCGATATGGTCGCGCAAATCTATGTCCCGCGCTTCGGCGACCAATGGCAACGCAACATCGTAGAGGGCACCGACATGACCGCGCTAAATGAGCACGGCATGGGCCATTACAAGGAGTCCCAAATGCCTGGGCAGATCGGCAATTTCGCCGTGGCCGGCCATCGCAACGGGTATGGGCAACCTTTGGGCGATGTCGACAAGCTCAAGGTCGGCGATCCAATTGTAATACGAACCAAGGATTATTGGTACGTCTACACTTATACCAGCGACAAAATCGTGACGCCGGACCATGTGGAAGTGATCGCGCCGAACCCTGAAAACCCGACGGCGCCCGCGACGGAACGCATGATCACACTGACGACGTGCGAGCCGAAATACTCCACCCCGACCCACCGTTGGATCAGCTTCGGCAAGTTCAAGTATTGGGCGAAGGTTTCGGACGGCGTGCCTCAGGAGCTTACGCATACCGGGCAGAACGGCAAGGTCCAGTTCATCAACAACCAGAAGGAATCGGTGTTCGCCAAGCTGCCTTCGCTGATTCCGATTATCATCGCCTTGCTTGTTATTTATCTGGTGCTGTTCGTCGCGGCCGCTCTGGCCTGGCGCTGGCCGCTTCGCCGCGCCATCAAGGCCGGCAATGTCAAAAAGCCGGATCCGAGCATTTACGGCGGCCTGACAAGGCTTCAGCCAGGAATTAAGGGGATACGCATACTGCTGGTGGTGCTTTTGCTCTTAGCGGCGGCGCTGGCCATCATGCAATGGGCCTGCCCGTGGGCGGCCACCAACATACCGATTCTCCACCAGATGTCGAACTATGTTGCGGTAACCAACTGACAATAATTTTGCATTTGGTGATACGTTGATTGCGGCTCTTAGCGCGATTTTCTGCCCTAGAATCAATGAGCGCAGCCAAAGGTTCCCATAACCCTGGTGCAATGTTAGAGTGTTTTCATGACTCAAGAGAATACACAGCAAATTAATCTTCTGAACATAGGCAGGAATACCCTCGGCAACAACGCTGGCGGTGACACTGACAACAAGACTCAGAACGCCTCTGACAAGTCCGTCGAAAACAGCGTGCGCGATGTGATTATCGTCGGTTCGGGTCCCGCGGGCTACACCGCAGCCATTTATCTCGGCCGCGCCGGCTACAAACCGCTGGTTATCGCCGGAGCCCTCACCCCCGGCGGCCAGCTGGTCAACACCACCGAAGTCGAGAACTATCCCGGCTTCCCCGATGGCGTGATGGGTCCTGACCTCATGGACAGCATGCAGAAGCAGGCCGAAAAGTTCGGCGCGGAAATCGTTTTTGACGACGTGGTTTCCGTCGACTTCGGCGACGGGTCGGATGCCGGTGCGATGAAGACTGTTACTTGTGATCAAGGAGAGGTTTATCAGGCTCCGGCCGTCGTAGTCACCACCGGCTCCAATGTACGCAAGCTCGGCGTACCAGGCGAGAAGGAATACTCCGGTAAAGGTGTCTCCTACTGCGCCACCTGTGACGGTTTCTTCTTCCGCGGCAAGCCGATTGTCGTGGTCGGTGGCGGCGACAGTGCCTTCACCGATGCCGAATTCTTGACGCGTTTCGGTTCGTCGGTAACACTGATTCATCGTCGCGAAGAATTCCGCGCGTCCAAGATTCTAGTTGATCGAGCCAAGGCCAACGACAAGATGTCGTTCATCCTCGACTCCGTGGTTGATAAAATCAGCGGCGAAGACGGCAGCGCCAAGTCAGTCACCGTGCGTAATGTCAAAACCGGCGAGACCACAGAGGTACCAGCTTCCGGCGTTTTCGTGGCCATCGGCAACACCCCGGCCACCGAATTCCTTAACGGAGCCCTGGACCTCGACGAGAAAGGCTATATCAAGGTTGACGGGGCTTCCACCCGTACGTCATTGCCGGGCGTTTTTGCCGCTGGTGATGTGGTCGACAGCGTTTATCGTCAGGCCGTTTCCGCAGCAGGTATGGGTTGCCGCGCCGCTCTCGACGCGCAGGATTACCTCGACAGCATCAAATAATAAATTTGTAATACTATTCTATTTGCCCAATATGCTTGTTACCTGTTAAACGTTTGCATGGCAAATATTGGCAATTCAACAAAATCCCGTTGAATGACCTTCACATTGAGCCATTTTCAACGGGATTTTGTTATATTGATATTTTAGAGAAACTCTTTACACAGAACCGCTTACAGAATCGTTTATACCGTATCTATGACAAATCCGTTTGGTACCGAACGATTGTGTACTGAGCCGTTTTGTATAGCGCTGTTTTCATCTAGCTTCGTTTTGTACCAGACCTTTTATACCCAACCGTTTTCATTATTTCCGCTTTGATCTGGGACCAACAGGTTGACGATACGATCCATGTCTTCCGGTGAAGAAAAGACGATTTCGATACGCCCGCGCTGTTTGCTACCTTTGATGGCGACCTTCGTATCGAAGCGGTTCTCCAAGGTGTGCTGGATGGGTGACTGTGCCCATGGATTGTCTTTCTTGGACTTCTGCTTTTTGCCGCCGTCCTTGCCATTGGTTTTCATGGCAACGATTTCCTCGGTGCTGCGAACGGAAAGCCCTTCAGCAATGATGCGGTTTGCGAGCTTCTCCATTTCCTCCTCGTTGGGAAGCCCGAGAAGTGCTCTCGCGTGGCCCGCGGAAAGCACACCCGCCGCGACCTTCTTCTGCACGGAAGGCGGCAAATTGAGCAAGCGCAATGTATTGGCGATTTGCGACCGTGACTTCGAGACGGACTTGGAAAGCTGCTCTTGGGTCAAGCCGAAGTCCTCCATCATCTGCTGGTATGCAGCGGACTCTTCGAGAGGATTCAAGGCCACGCGGTGGAGGTTTTCCAACAGGGCATCGCGAAGCATCTGATTATCTGAAGTGGTTTTTACGATTGCGGGAATTGATTTCAATCCGGCGAGATGAGCCGCACGCCAGCGCCTCTCCCCCATGATCAGCTCGTATTCGCTGTCCATATTTTGCTGGGAGTGCCTGCTGATGACTGAATTATCGGACTCAGGCGAATTGGCGGCTTTCTGATTCGACGGACGCTTGCGGACAACCACTGGCTGCAGCACACCGACTTCCTTCAGCGAAGCGGCCAGCTCCTTAAGCTCATCCTCATCAAAGATGGTCCGCGGCTGATTGGCATTAGGCCCTATCTTATCAAGATCCAGTTCGACTAAATACCCGCCTTCAACAGGCTTTAAATCATCGGAGCCTGCCACTTTCGCTTCTTTTTTCTTCGAAGTTTGACTCCCGGAAGTCTTAATCGCATTGTTGACGGTATTAACTGTACTTGGACGTTTTGGTTCTTTTTGAGCAGACGGCTTATCTGCTTCTCCGCCGTCTTTCTTATCGACAGTACTGCCGAAGAATAAGTCACTTGGGTGTGCCATTCCTTCTTTCAACGAAGGCATTGCCAAGCGTTTTCTAGATGAGGCCTTCGATGTTTCACGTGAAACATTCTTCTTCCTAGAAGCCGTCTTTCCGTGACTGTCCTCTTTACCATTCGATTTAGCAGTTGAAGATTCCGTTATTTTTTTGCCGTCGGTTACTTTTTTCTTCGATGTTTCACGTGAAACATTTTTCTGTTGACTTTTACCAGTAGAGTTTACAGACGTACTCGACTTTTTACCGGATCTAGCTTCTTTCGTTCGTGCAGATGTTTCACGTGAAACATTTTGCGACGAATCAGCCTTTGAAGGTTCCTTCGGTGTTGCTGCTGCACCATGAGCAGTGGCCGGACTTTTCGTTTCTGGCTCGCCCGGCAAAGCGGGGAATAGAGCACCAAGGCCTTTTCCTAAACGCGACTTCGATGCCATTTCAGTTACTCCTCTGCTTTCTATCTTCTAATGTCTTCAATACCTGCGGCGACCTTCGTGCTATCTCCAATGCAGCCTCACGATAGGATACTGCACCTGTTCCATGAGGATCATATTCGATGACAGTTTTGCCAAAACTCGGAGCTTCAGAAATCTTTACAGACCTTGGAATCGTTGTCTGCAAAACGATATCTGGATAATGTCCTTTGACCTGATCGTAGACTTCTTTGCTCAGCAACGTACGTTTGTCAAACATCGTGACCAACATCGTCGAAACCAAGAGAGTCGGATTGTAATGTTCCTGAACAAGTCCGATGGTCTGAATTAATTGACCAAGACCTTCGAGCGCGTAGTACTCAGCCTGAATTGGTATCAGGACCTCATTGACCGCACACATGGCATTGATGACCAACAGGCCAAGACTCGGAGGGCAATCAATGATGACGTAGTCATAGTGCTTCTTGGAAGATGAAGTAAACTCATCTAGTGCTTCTTTGAGCAAGTCATTCCTATTGGTCAAGTCAGCGACTTCCAGTTCCGCACCACTTAAATCTATGGAAGATGGCACAACGTCCAAGGTCTTGAACTTCTCAGAAGACTGTTTTACCTCGCCAATGGTTTGCCGAGCTTCCAAAACATCATAAATAGATGGTTCACCGGTATTATGCTTTACGCCCAGTGCTGTCGAGGCGTTGCCCTGCGGATCCATATCTATGACAAGCACCTGCGCTTTTGACAAAGCAAGTGACGCTGCCAAATTGACAGTAGTTGTCGTCTTCCCCACTCCGCCCTTTTGATTTGCGACGGCGATATATCTGGTTGCTTTCGGCTTTGGAAAACGTACCTTATTCAATGCTTCGTACCGCGATGTCACCTCAGCCATTTCAGAACCAAGAGAATCACCTTTGTTCCCGAAAATACGTCTGATCGTTTCCGAGGCAGATTCCATATCCATCAACTCCCTACGACTATCCGCCGTGAATCACAGACTGTGGGATCAGCACAGCAAATTCTTGTTCTAGTTCTTCTAGTTTCGTCATTCGTATGGACAGATTTCGTTTCTACTTACTTATCCACAGTGATGTGGATAAGTGTGCGTAACTTTTGTGCACAACTTCATGGTTTCGAAAATTTGTTCGTATAACCGTTGAAATCTCAGCAATAAGGACTGAACAATGAAATACACTCTAAAATGTGGATAACTTTTAGAGTTGCCTAAAATGTGGATAAGTTTGGTACATTACCCTGTTTCATGCGAAACATTAGACATGAATCACAGAGACAAAAGTACTGATAATTAAAACAATTTCAAGATGATTCTGCAAAGAAAATATCATGGTTAATGTTTCACGTGAAACATTTAGACATGAAACACTAACCAAGAAATTACTTAAAAATCAGATATTAATCGAGGTTATCCTTTTTCCGGTATAAGGATAAAAGATGCTGTGGAATATTCAATTTTAATTACTAGAAAGTAAAAAAATATATAAATAAAATTTGGCTTCAGACCAGAATGTGTGTCCAATAGGCCCTGATTAATTGAAAGATTAGGCAAAGAGAGGGTTCGAATCTTCCCATGCCAATCTTAAACAGCTTGTACGCTATGTGGCAGAAGGCTCCGATGCCCATTTTGGATACACATTCTGGCCAGTATCCAATAAATACAAAAGTCAAATAATGCTGGGAATGTTTCACGTGAAACATTCCCATATGTTGATCATCGAAGAACTTTATTTTTTATCTACAATAACTACATGCGTTGCTTCGAATCCATCGGCAATAGGAGCTTCCAAAACCTTAGGATTACGACCTGCATTTTTCTGAATCTCTTTAGCAGCTTTACGAACCTCAGCCGGTGCGGAACGACCTTTGAGCGCTATGAGCTGTCCGCCGTGCTTGATCAGAGGTAAAGTCAAACCACTGAGTTTTGTCATTGGGGCAACAGCTCGACATGTAACAACAGCGAAGGGATGCATGTTCTTATCATGTTTGAGTTGCTTGATATATTCTTCTGCCCTTGCACGAACAACCTGTACGTTCCCTAATTCCAGCTCTTCAACACATTCTTCAAGCCATTCGACTCGACGCTCCATAGGTTCAATAAGGGTGACCTCGTGATCCGGTAAACAAGCTGCGACCACGATACCTGGAAATCCTCCGCCACTTCCTAAATCCGCGACGCTTTTGAATCGCTGTCCATCAGTCGATGATTCGATGAAAGGAACAATGGCAGCAGAATTGAGGATATGCCGTTCCCAAATAATGTCGACATCGCGGGGACCGATGATGCCACGCTCTTCGCCTTCCTTGGAAAGTTTCCGTTTAAATGCTTGCATCTTCGGAAACACATCTCCGAACATATCATTCAATAGCGTAGACTTTTCCAACTCTTCGTCGGTATGTATCTGTGCGTCCATCTCATCCCTTATCTATCACGAACAACTACTAAATCTACCAGAGACTTCGCACATCTCTCACAAAAACCAATCAGAAATCCACCAGCGTAAATAAAAAGATGGGATTATAGGCCAAAAAATGTTGTTTATAATCGGGGTTTGGCCTTGCGGGAGTAGCGTTTCGTCCTGTTTTTTTCTCCTTGAAAAAGCCGGGGTACTGCTGGGTTGATTCTTGGACCATGGAAATGAAATCAAGGCAGGCTAAACGGCACCTCTCAATGCCTGTGAAACCGCTTAAAAAGTGCCTCCCTCCTCTTTCGGCCATCATAATAAAGATACTGTGACAACCACGGTTTGGAACTATAGACTCAAAATATCAATCCTGAAACAACACTTTTTGGCCTATACCCCAAAAAATGCGAATCATAAGTAAGATTCATTCCCATTAAACAGAGCAAATGAATAAGGCCACGGTTAAAAACCATGGCCTCAATATCGAGCGAAACATCTGCTCACTTAAAACGCAAAACTACAAAATCAACGCTCCTCGTCGATGTCGTCTCCCTCATCTTCATCTACATCATCTGAATCATCGTGATCATCAACAGGCTCACGATCGTCGTCAGAATCTGGAACATCCTCTTCCAGCTCATCCACATCGATGATTGTTTCACGTGAAACATTCTCGGGATCGTCATCGTCAAGCTCCTCATCATCCAAATCCTCATCAGAAGAACGAGGCTTCAGATAAATAGTGACATAACGATGGGGTTCCTCACCATGTGAACGTGATTTAAGCCCTTCCTCACGAACGAGGTCATGGACAACCTTGCGCTCGAAGGAATTCATCGGATCGAGATTGGCCGGCTCACCGGTCTCGCGCACCTCATCGATCACATCAAGTGCTAAATCACGCAGATGCTGGCGACGCTTCTTCAGGTAGCCGTCAACGTCAAGAATCAGTCGAGACCGGTCGCCCGTCTTCTGCTGAACGGCCAGACGCGTCAGCAATTGTAATGCATCAACGACTTCGCCTTTATGCCCGATGAGGTTCTTAATGTCCTCATCGTCATCAGCAACAATCTGTACGGTCGGACGTCCGTTGCGCACGCCCATCTCGATATCGCCCTCGTAATCCGCGATATCCAGCAGCCCTTCAAGATAGTCAGCGGCAATGTCAGCTTCGTCATTGAGCTGCTCGACTGTCTTTTCTTCATCTCGCGACATATTCAACTCCTTTACCCAACTTAATGTCCTTCATTTTAAACCATACCCGACCCCGAACGTTATATGTATTACATACATGAACGAGGCCGGACAACGCCTTACTTTTTCTTCTTGCGTTTACGCTTCGGCTGCTCACGCTGGTAACCGTGTTCCTCGCGCAATCTCGCTTTCTCTTCGGCCTTGTTCAATTCCTCTTCTTCAAGCGACATTTCGCCAGCCTTCTCGCGACGTTTGTTCTCGTTGATGTGATCGCGTTTCTTCTTCTCGTCGTCAGCGCGAGACCCCGGAGTCGGGAACTCGCGGACCTGCCAAAGCGAACGCAACATATTGCAGATGTTGTTGGTCAGCCAGTAAACGAGCACGGCGAACGGCATGGAAATTGCTGAGAAGATGTACATCAGCGGGAAGATCCAGGTCATCATCTGCTGCATCTTGTACTGCTGCCCCTCCATCGCGGCCGGCGGCAAATTCTTACGCATGTTATTGAACTGCATGTACCACATCGCCAGGCACATCAGGACGGTGAAGATGCCGATGACAACTTTGCCGGAAACGTCGGCCATGCCGAACGTATTGGAAATCTTCAGGCCGAAGAGATAGGTGTCGGCGAATTCCGCCGCAGTGGCCTTGTCGAAGGCACCGAGCGCGGCACGGGAACCGTGCGCGATATAAGGGATGGCCGAAAGCATGTAGAACATGCACATGAACACAGGGCCCTGAATGAACATAGGCAGGCACGAACCCATCGGGTTGACCTTGCTGTCCGAATACAGCTTTTGGGTCTCGCGGGCCATGGCCTCTTTGCTCGCCGAGTCCTTCTTGCCCTTATACTTCTTTTGGATATGCATCAGCTTGGGCTGCAGAGCCTGCATCTTCATCATGCCGCGCATCTGCTTGACATACATCGGCAGGATGATGGCGTGGACGACGAGCACCAGGAAAACGATAGAGAGAATCCACGAAAGCCCTCGCGACGGCAGACCGATCAGGGTCATGAGCTTGTGGAACCAATACATGATCTCGCTCATCAGCCATTCGATGGGCGTCAGGATTTTGTATACCCAACCAAACAATCCTTGATCGAGAAGGAAGTGGTTGTAATCGGGATTGGTAATGAAGTGCATTAGGCCGTCTCCTTCACGTCTGAGGCCAATGGGGTCAGTCGCGGCTCTTCATGAGCTTTGGACCAGGAAAATCTATAAAAAATCGAATATCGTTGAGGCACGTCATCGATGCCGCCGTTGCTCCAAGGCCGGCAACGCAACAGCCTCAGCACGGCAAGCAATCCCCCGCGCGCGGCACCGTAGCGGGTCACCGCCTGGATCGCATAGTTGGAACAGGACGGATAGTATTTGCAGCAGGGCGGGTTCCCCGCGGAAATATGGACTTGATACCAGCGTACGGCGGCAAGCATCGCACGGGAGACCGCGGAACGGGATTGGCGTGTGCCGGAAACCGGCACCCTTGTTCCTGCCACAATTTCCGTACGCATCGTTTCCGGAGACGTCGAGCTGCAATCCTCGCCTTTGAAGGCCATATGATCTGTTTTGCGCGTCTTTTCAACCATTGCAGGCCAATCCGATTTCTTGCGGGAATCAAAGGCACCTTGTGCCGACACTGCTCTCTTTGCACATACGGCAGTCATGATCGACCGCCTTCAGCAACAGCAACGGTTACCGGTTTCATGTCGTTGCGACCCTGCCGCGCCTTGCCGTTTTGTACGGACTTACGGCTCACCGCGACGAACAGCTCCTCGACCTGGGTCTCCAAAGAGGAAAAGTCGGCATGTGCGGCACTCGGTTTGGCGCGCATTACAATATCGCAATGCTGCGGCAATGAACTTTCGTGGGCACCGGCTAAAACACGGAAACGACGCTTAACGTGGTTGCGCATCACAGCGTTACCGACGTTTTTGGATACGGCAAGCCCGAGGCGTCGCCTCGTCATATTCTGCCGAAACGCGTCTTTGGATACGGAACTACTCGTAGCTTCCATAGCCTTGCCAGTCGATTCTGCGTGTGCTGCGGCATTGTGGTGGCCATCGGCGTGACTGCAACAAGAATCGTCGTACACCAAGAAATGCACGACGATATCCTTTTCAGTGACTTTTCTGCGACGCTTCAGCACCCGGACAAAATCACGATGGCTTTTCAGCCGATCCATGCCCTTGCCGTCGATTGATCAGACAGCCAGGTTCTTGCGGCCCTTGGCGCGACGGCGGTTCAGTACCGCGCGGCCGGCGCGGGTACGCATGCGAGCGCGGAATCCGTGCTTCATGTGGCGACGACGGTTATTCGGTTGGAATGTCCTCTTCATAATATGCTCCCGGTTTGTTTTTAGCCATGCAAAGGCATGGCTCCTCATGAGTCAAGCTCTACCAAATTACTCTCACCCCTAGTCCCAAGTCAAACCGAGCGAATTTCACTAGTTAAATGTGGATAACTTATCGCGCATCTTCACAATTGAAAACATTTGTGGTACCGCCTACAAAGGGTTGAGATTAAGCCGTTTGCGGCCGCAAAGTTATCCACAAATTACATTGATGTTATTCACATTTCAATGTTTCCAACACGCAAGACGGTGGATAACTTTTCTATAGGTCGGAGTACATATAGATTATTGCATCGCGGAAGTCAGCAGTGTGGTGCCACATTGAATCGATTCTGGCGCGATGGACAAGGCATCGTTGCCGGAAACATACGAAGAAACTAGGAAAGAGC